>NZ_JROX01000438.1:0-203 GCF_000800955.1 Kocuria sp. ZOR0020 | reverse complement strand
AATAAGTTCTTAGCGTTTAATATGGGCTTACCTATGCAGGATACAGCTTACTACTTCACTCCGCAAGATACTAAACTAACAGAGTTCAATTTATCTGTATTTAATAAAAATAGAACTTATGTCGGAATTGACCTATCCTTAATTGGCGATTTAACCGCTGTATCGTTCGTTTGTGAGTTAGAGGGTAAAACTTACAGCCATAC
>NZ_JROX01000437.1:0-1589 GCF_000800955.1 Kocuria sp. ZOR0020 | reverse complement strand
CACTCCGATCGCGGTTCTCAGGGCGGATTCAACTGGTCGTCGCAACACCCCGGTCTCGGAGGTGTTCGGCAGTGGCGACGAAGGACTGGACCGCGAAGACGAGCGATGTGCCCGAGGGTGCGCGTCGTCAGTGGCGTGCTGATCGGGCGTTGCGTCCGCCGATGCGTTCGCCCGGGCGGCCTGAGCCCTCGCGGGCGGTGCAGCGGCAGTTCTGGCGTCTGATCGCGACGGGCCTCACCTCGGCTGAAGCGGCGCTGAAGGTGGGCGTGTCCGTGCCGGTCGGAGCCCGTTGGTTTCGCCACGCTGGCGGTATGCCACCGATCTCGCTGCCCGAGCCCACCGGCCGCTACCTGTCCTTTGAGCAGCGCGAGGAGATCGCGTTGCTCCGCGCCAAGCAGATCGGCGTTCGTGAGATCGCGCGCAGGATCGGCCGTGACCCGGGAACAGTCTCCCGCGAATTGCGCCGTAACGCGGCCACGCGCAGCGGGAAGCATGAGTACCAGGCGTTGGTGGCGCAGTGGAAGGCTCAGCAGGCAGCGAAGCGTCCGAAGACGGCGAAGCTCATCACCAACGATAAGTTGCGCGAGTATGTGCAGGATCGTCTCGCCGGGAACGTCCGCAGGCCCGACGGCACCGTCGTCGTCGGGCCGGAGCCGCCCGCGTGGAAGAGGCTGAACAAACCGCACCGGCAGGACCGGCGCTGGTCGCTGGCGTGGAGCCCGGAGCAGATCTCGCACCGGCTGAAGGTCGACTTCCCGGATGATGAGTCCATGCGCATCAGCCACGAGGCGATCTACCAGTCGCTGTTCATCCAGGGCCGTGGTGCGCTCAAACGCGAGCTCGTCACCTGCCTGCGAACCGGCCGCGCGCTCCGCCAGCCGCGGGCTCGAGCGCAGAACCGCCCGCAAGGGCATGTCACCGCCGAGGTCGTGTTCTCCAAGCGTCCGGCGGAGGCTGCGGATCGCGCCGTTCCCGGGCATTGGGAAGGCGACCTGATCATCGGAACGGGCCGGTCCGCGATCGGCACGATCGTCGAGCGCAAGAGCCGCTCGACCCTGCTGGTGCATCTGCCGCGGCTGGAAGGCTATGGCGAGATACCGCCCGTCAAGAACGGTCCCGCCTTGGGCGGCTACGGCGCTGTCGCGATGAACGCCGCGCTCAGCGCGTCGATGACGAAGCTTCCCGAACAGCTCCGCAAGACGCTCACCTGGGACCGCGGCAAAGAACTCTCCGGCCACGCCCAGTTCACACTCGAGACGGGCACCAAGGTGTTCTTCGCCGACCCCCGCTCGCCCTGGCAGCGGCCGACGAACGAGAACACCAACGGTTTGCTGCGACAGTACTTCCCGAAAGGAACAGACCTCTCACGGTGGTCCGCGGAAGACCTCGAAGCCGTCGCTCTCGCGCTCAACAACCGACCCCGCAAAAGTCTCGACTGGAAGACACCCACCGAAGTCTTCGAAGAGCAGCTACGCTCACTCCAACAACCCGGTGTTGCAACGACCGGTTGAAACCAGGCAGTACGTGTCGTTGGCCTACACCGACGCGCTCGTGACCGCGGGAGTGACCGCGTCGGTCGGCACCGTCGG
>NZ_JROX01000055.1:0-10408 GCF_000800955.1 Kocuria sp. ZOR0020 | reverse complement strand
CAGGGCGTTGAACCACAGCACCACTTCCACCACGTCCCCGCGATGCGAAACCCACTGGGCTTCACAATCGGCCGGGATGGCTGAGTGCGGCATGCCGGGGCCCATTTTCACGCCCATGGGAATGCCGGTGGCAGCCAACTCCTGGACAAAGGACAGCGGCGGGGAGAATGCTTCAGGATCAAAAATGCGCTGTGAGGAAGCCGAACGCGGGCGGTCATCCGTACGCCGCGCCGGATCCAACCACAGGGAGTGGGGGCGGCCTCCGGGGACGGAGTCCCAATCGATGGCTTGCGCATCGCCGGCCACCACCTGGGCGTTGGGGAAGGGCATCAGGTTGACGGTGGCCACCGCAGCGGTGGTGTGGTCTCGCTCCACCGCCACTACGCTCAGGCCCAGGCCCGCCAGCGCCATGGAATCGGCACCGATTCCACACCCCAGATCTGCCACAGACGTGATGTCCGCATCCACAAACCGCTGGGCGTGCAAGGCGGAAACCTGCATACGTGTGGCCTGCTCCAACCCGGTTTGGGTGAACAACATGCGGGAGGCGAATTCGCCGAATTTTTCGGCACCGGCTGTTCGCAGGCGGGACTGGGTGAGTGCCTCGGAGACAACCTCGGGGGCAAACCCCTCTGCCCGCAGCCGGGTGGACACGGCGAGCACCTGGTCCTCGCTATAGGGACCCAGGGAATCCACAAGGTGCATGCCCTCAGGGGTGAGCAGTTGCGCCAAGGGGGTTGCGTCGTCGTGGTTGTCGGAGGGGAGGTGGGGTCTCACCTGGACCACGCTACCTGCCCGGGAACGGGCCTGAGAGACGGGTTCAGTAGAAGCAGGCCAACCGACCGCGCGGACCGTTGATGCACTGGACCGGGGTCTCAAACACCCGGCTGAGCAGATCATCAGACATGATCTCCTCCGGGGTTCCGAACTCGGCTATTTGACCGTCCTTGACCGCACAGATGCGGTCCGCGTAGTGGCAGGCAAAGTTGATGTCGTGCAGCACGATGATGATGGTGCGCCCCAATTCCCTGGCCGCTTGGTGAAGGTGTTGCATCATCTGCACGGAGTGGCGCATGTCCAGGTTGTTCAGAGGCTCGTCCAGGAGCACGTAATCCGTTTCCTGGCACAGCACCATGGCCACGTAGGCGCGCTGGCGCTGACCGCCGGAGAGCTGGTCCAGGTACCGGTCCTCCAACCCGCCCAGGTCCAGGAAGTCGATGTAGCGGGAGATGATCTCCTCGTCCAGCAGCGTCAGGCGACCCTTGGAGTAGGGGAAGCGGCCGAATCCCACCAACTGGCGCACGGTCAACCGGGTCACGTAGTGGTTCTCCTGGCGCAGGATGGAGACGATCTTGGCCAGGTCCTTGGACTTGGTGGTGGACACATCCAGCCCACCCACTTCAATCGCACCGCGGTCCACGCCCAGCAGCCGGCCGATCATGGTCAGCAGCGTGGACTTCCCGGCACCGTTGGGTCCCACCAAGGCCGTGATGCCTCCGGCGGGAAGTTGGAGGTTGACCGGGCCGATCGAAACCTCACTGTTGTAGCTCTTGGCAACGTCCGTCAGGGTGATCACAAGCGTCCCTTTCGCAGGATGACGTACAGGAAGACCGATCCGCCCACTAACTCGATGATGATGCCCACCACACCTTGGGCGTAGAACACGTGGTTCATCACAAAGTAGGCGCCGGTGAGCACCACAAAGCCGGTGAAGAAGGCCATGGGGAACACGAATCGGTGGTCGTAGGTGTCGGCGAACTGGTAGGCCAATGTGGCCACCAGGAAGCCCAGGAAAGTCATGGGACCCACCAAAGCGGTGGAGATGGCCATCAGGATGGAGACCAGAAACAGCACCTTGATGGTTTCAAACCGGTGGTTCAGGCCCAGATTGACGGTGGAATCCCGGCCCAGGGACACCAGGTTCAGGCGCCGGGCGTTGAACCACAGGGCCGCCCCGGCCACCAGGCACAGGGGGATGGCGATCGGCAGGTAACCGGCCTCTGCATTGGTCACGGAGCCAAAGAGCCGGGCGGAGAGCAGATCGAACTCGCTGGGGGAGAGCAGGCGCTGCATGAACGTGGACACGGAGCCCAGCCCGCCGCCGATGATGATGCCCACCAGCAACATCACCTGCATGTTGCCGTACTTCCCGGAGAGCAACCAGCCGTAGAGCAGCAACGCGAAGGTCACCATCACGCTGATCTGGAACAAGAACTGGGGAGTTCCGCTGAAGGCAATCAGCCCGGCGGCCCCCAGCAGGTACACCGTGGAGGTCTGGATGGCCACGTAGAGGGACTCAAAACCCATGATGGACGGGGTGATGATCCGGTTGTTGGTGACGGTCTGGAAGCTGACTGTGGCCATGGCCTGGCAGAAGGCCACCACAGCCATGATGATCACGTTGGTGGTCCGCATCTCCGCGATCCGCCAGAATCCGGAGCTGCCGTACGGTGCGGGGTTGTTCCAGGCCAGCAGCCCGAAGCCGAAGGCCGCCGAGGCCACCACCATCACCAACAGGATGGTGAAGTACCGGCGCTTGGCGGCGGACGTGGGGAAGGCGCTGGCGCCGTGGCGCACCTGCGTCACCCGGGGTGTTCTGAGTGCCGTGCCGGGTCGTCTGATCTTCTTCTGCATCACTGCCCCCGGCCTAAGCACGACGCCTCTGACGCAGCAGCAGGAAGATGAACACCACGGCCCCCACGATTCCCAGGATCACGGAGACCGGGACCTCGAACGGCATGATGATGGTCCTCGCGATCAAGTCGCAGACAGTCACGATCGCAATGCCGAGCAGGCACACCCACGGCAGGTTGGAGCGCAGATCGTCCCCTCGGAACATGGACACGATGTTCGGCACGATCAGCCCCAGGAACGGCAGATTCCCGACGACGACCGTCACCACCCCTGTGGCCACGGCAATCAATCCGGTGCCCAGCAAGATGATCCGGTTGTAGTTCAGCCCCACGTTGGTGGCGACGTCCTCACCCAGACCCGCCACGGTGAGCCGATCCGCCACCAAGAACACGGCCACTGCAATCAGGGCCACGATCCACAGCAACTCGTACTGGCCACGCAGCACGGAGGTGAAGGAGCCTGCAAACCACACCCCCAGGTTCTGCAGGGTGTCCGTCTGCAAGGCGATGAACGTGGAGATCGAGCCCACCACGGCTCCCAGCATGATGCCGACGATCGGCACGATCAGGGAGGACCGCAGGGAGACTCGGCGCAGGAACAGGAAAAACACCATGGTGCCGATGAAGGCTGCGATCACGGCCCCGGTCATCCGACCGATGATGGAGGCGGTGGGGAAAATGATCATGACCGTCAGCAGGCCCAGTCCGGCCCACTCGGTGGTCCCCGTGGTGGTGGGTTCCACAAACCGGTTCTGGGTCAGCAACTGCATGACCAGACCGGACATGGCCATGGCTGCACCTGCCAGGACCAACGCGATGGTCCGGGGGATGCGGGTGATGGCGAACATCTGACCGCCGTCCCCTGCGCCGAAGACGTCGTAGACGCCAGTGGTGAGGGACAGCATCAGAAGTCCTGCCACACCCACAACGCCGAGCAGCAGCTTCCAGTCGAACAACCTCCCCTTGAATCGATGCTCGGGGCGGGTTGCCGTGGTGGAAACTGCTGCTCGTGGTGGTGTCATGGGTGAATCAGCTCTTGTTCTCCATGGCATCGGCCAGGGCGTTGAAGAACTCGGTGTAGGTCTGGATGCCCTCGTTGGTGTAGGTGTCGCTGGGCATGTAGACCACGTTGCCCTCCTGGACGGCGGAGACGTTGCTCAAGGCCTCGGAGCCCTGGATCACCTGTTCGGCAGGCGTGTAGTCCTCATCCGCGCTGACTGCGGCGTCCCGGTCCATCACCAGGATCCAGTCCGGGTTGGCATCGGCAATGGCTTCCACGGAGATGTCATCACCCTGGTGGTCGTCACTGGCGCCTTCGATCTCCAGAGCGGGGGTCAACCCCAGAATCTCGAAGACCGGGCCCAGGGTCCGGCCCACACCGGGTGCGATGTAGCCGATTTCGCCACCTGAGACGTTGACGGCCATGACCGTCTCACCCTCCTGGTAGGCGTTCTTGACGCGTTCAATGGCGTCATCCAGATCCTGGTTGATCTGGTCGGCCTCATCTTCCTTGTCAAAGATTTCGCCCAAGGTGGAGGTCTGACGCTTCAGTTCCTCATCAAAGGGCTCGCCGTCACGGGGATCCAGCTCCACCAGGGTGGCGTCCGGGGTCAGCTGCTGGAAGTCGTCGTAATAGTCGGCAAAGCGCTGGCCGTTGATGATCAAGTCAGGGTCGGCCGCCACCACGGCTTCCAGATCGGGTTCGCGGTGGTTGCCCAGATCAATGACGTCTGCGTTCTCCGTGTAGGAAACGGTGTCCGGCATGATCGGCTTGGGGGCGGCAGCCAGCTCAACATCCCATGTGTCCAGCGTTTCGAAAACGCGGTTGTCCGTGGCCACCACGGTTGCGGGCGGAACCTCCACGGACTGGGTGCCGTGGTTGTCCTCAACTTCAACGGTGGTGGTCTCACCGTTGGATTCCTGGTTGCCGTCTGAGGTGGCGCCGCAAGCGGACAGGGCCAGAGCCAGAGCACCGGAGAGAGCCACCCAGCGGGTGCGTGGGGAGAGCATGGAGATCCCTTCTGCGTGAACCGGTTGAGACGTACGTGAAGGCCATGTGAAAGGTGGCGTTCACGGACACAACCGGTGGATGTGGTGCGCGCGATGACATAGGGAAGGCTAGCCTAAGTTGATGAGTCAGATCGCATGTGAGACAAATTAAGACATACACATGTTCGCTAATTCTGGTGTCTTGGTCATGTGGATGAATCCTCCCGCTTCAGGATTCCGCTCACAGCTACCCCCTGGCACTCGCCTTGACCGACTGCTAGGGGCCTCTTACAGTGAGCGTTGGCACTCTCCCTGGGAGGGTGCTAATGGGATTCGGGCCGATCGGCACCGCGACGACGATTGGCACCCCCGCAGGTCAACATCCACGTCAAGATCCCCGCGGCATCGCCGTCGAACCTGGTTCGGTGGCTGCCTTGCCCGGGGAGCAGCAGCTTGTGTGGATGGGACATGACAAGCACAAAAACTCAACTGGGACTCACACTCGAGTCCAAGAAAAGGAGACATCGTGTCGATCTCCATCAAGCCGCTCGAAGACCGCATTGTTGTCCAGGTCGTTGAGGCCGAGCAGACCACCGCTTCCGGTCTGGTCATCCCGGACACCGCCAAGGAGAAGCCCCAGGAGGGCAAGGTCCTGGCTGTTGGCCCCGGCCGTTTCGACGAGTCCGGCAACCGCCTTCCCATGGACGTCAAGGAAGGCGACGTCGTGATCTTCTCCAAGTACGGCGGAACCGAGGTCAAGTACGGCGGTCAGGAGTACCTGGTGCTGCCGGCTCGCGACGTCCTCGCCGTCGTCGAGAAGTGATCTGAATGCCCAAGCAGCTCATTTTCAACGAAGACGCACGCAATCATCTGAAGGCAGGCGTCGACAAGCTGGCTGACACCGTCAAGGTGACCTTGGGCCCGCGCGGCCGCAACGTGGTGCTCGACAAGCAGTGGGGCGCCCCGGTCATCACCAACGACGGCGTGACCATCGCGCGTGAGGTCGAACTCGATGACCCTTACGAGAACCTGGGTGCACAGCTGGCCAAGGAAGTCGCCACCAAGACCAACGACGTCGCAGGTGATGGCACCACCACCGCCACGGTGTTGGCCCAGGCCCTGGTGAACGAGGGTCTGCGCAACGTGGCCGCCGGTGCGGCTCCCGCTCAGATCAAGAAGGGCATCGAGGCTGCCGTTGAGGCCGTCTCCCAGCGTCTGCTGGATGACGCCCGCCCCGTCGAGGGGGAGCAGACCGCCAAGGTTGCTGCCATCTCCTCCCAGTCGGAGGAGATCGGTGAGTTGATCGCCCGTGCCTTCTCCGTGGTGGGCAAGGACGGTGTGATCACCATCGAGGACGGCTCGGGTACCGAGATCGAACTCGAGGTCACCGAGGGCATGCAGTTCGACAAGGGTTACCTGTCGCCGTCGTTCGTCAAAGACGCCGAGCGCCAGGAAGCCGTGATGTCTGACGGCTACATCCTGCTCTACCAGGGCAAGATCTCCTCCGCTGCCGACATCATGCCGGTGCTGGAGAAGGTCCTGCAGGCCAAGAAGCCGCTGACCATCATTGCCGAGGACGTCGAGGGTGAAGCCCTGTCCACTCTGGTGGTCAACAAGCTGCGCGGCAACCTGGATGTTGTGGCCCTCAAGGCACCGGGCTTCGGGGACCGCCGCAAGGCGATCCTGGAAGACCTGGCAGCCTTGACCGGCGGCACGGTGGTGACCTCCGAGCTGGGAATCACCCTGGAGCAGGTCACCCTGGATCAGCTGGGCACCGCCCGCACGGTCACGGTCACCAAGAACGAGACCACGATCGTGGACGGCGGCGGCTCAGCGGATGCCATCCAGGACCGCGTGGCCCAGATCCGTGCCCAGGCCGAGCGAACCGACTCCGAATGGGACCGGGAGAAGCTGCAGGAGCGGCTGGCCCGCCTCTCCGGTGGCGTGTCCGTGATCAAGGTCGGTGCAGCCACGGAGGTCGAGGCCAAGGAGCGCAAGCACCGGATCGAGGACGCCGTGTCCTCCACCCGTGCCGCACTTGAGCAGGGCATCGTCGCCGGCGGTGGCTCCGCCCTGGTGCACGCCTCCAAGGTGCTGGATCAGGATGACCTGGGTCTGACCGGGGATGCCCTGGTGGCGGTGGACATCCTGCGCCGCGCACTGCGTGAACCCCTGCGGTGGATCGCTGCCAACGCGGGGCAGGACGGCTACGTCGTCGTCTCCCACGTTGCTGAGATGCAGCCAGGCCACGGGTACGACGCCAAGGCCGGTGAGTACACCGATCTGCTGGCAGCCGGGATCATCGACCCCGTCAAGGTGACCCGTTCGGCCCTGCAGAACGCAGCCTCCATTGCAGCGCTGGTGTTGACCACGGAAACGTTGGTCACGGACAAGCCTGCAGAGAAGGATGCGCACGGTCACCAGCACTGAGGTGGTTGCCCAACCAGCTGTGACCGGCGGATGAACGCCGCATGACGTGATGAGCCTCGCCTCCCCGATGACGGGGAGGCGAGGCTTTTCGCTGATAAGTTCATGCCCCGGGTGGTCCCGGGGAGAGTGGCCACCCGGAAGACGTCACACAGTGATCGAGGAATCCATGGGTGAACAAGCGGTGCCGTGGGGACAGACTCCTGCAACAGGACGCATGGGGCACTCGACAGCAGCTGGGCACGGGACAGGAACTGGGCGCGGTGCAAAGGTTCAGGGCCAGGGGACAGTCGGCCTGGACCCCGCCTCCGTGGACCGCGTGGCTCGCTACTCCGGCTTCCGACCGGAAATCCAGGGCCTGCGTGCCGTGGCCGTGTTCATGGTGGTCTCCTACCACATCTTCTTGGGCCGGGTTTCCGGTGGCGTGGACATCTTCCTACTGATCTCCGCGTTCTTCATGACCCTGTCCTTTGTGCGCAAGCTCGAGGGCGGACGCCCTCTGCAACTGGGGCGCTACTGGTTGCACACGTTCAAGCGGCTGCTTCCGCTGGCGGTCATCACCGTGTTGGGAACCTTGGTGCTCACGGCCATCTTCTTCCCGCCGTCGCGCTACCAAGAGGTCCTTGACCAGTCCGTTGCCACGGTGACCTACACCCAGAACTGGGAACTGGCCTTCACCCAGGTGGACTACTACGCTGCGGACCGCTCCACGGCCAGCCCGCTGCAGCACTTCTGGTCCTTGTCCGTTCAAGGTCAGGTCTTCCTGCTGTGGCCCTTGATCTTTGGTCTGAGCTGGTTGATCGTCAAGCGCACCCGGTTGAAGGTGGTGCCGGTTCTGGCCACGGCCTTCGGCCTGGTGTTCGTCTCCTCCCTGGTGTTCTCCATGATCACCACGACCTCCCAGCAGGAGTTCGCCTACTTTGACACCCGAACCCGTCTGTGGGAGTTCGCACTGGGATCCCTGCTGGCCCTGGTCATCCCGTTCCTGAACCCGCCGCAGTGGTTGCGTGTGCTCCTCGGATGGGCCGGATTCATCTCCATGATCCTGGTGGGTCTTGTTGTGGATGTCCAAGGTGCATTCCCCGGGTGGATCGCATTGTGGCCGTTGCTCTCTGCCGCCGCGATCATGATTGCCGGTCAGTCCAATTCGCCGCTGGGCCTGGACCGGATCTTTGCCTCCCGGGCTCTGGTGAAACTCGGGGATGCCTCCTATGCCCTCTACCTGGTGCACTGGCCGCTGTTGATCACCTACCTGGTGGTGCGGGACCGGACACAGGCGGGACCGATCTCCGGCGTCGTGCTGATTCTGATGTCCTTGGGTCTGGCCATTGCGGCCACCAAGTTCATTGAGCGTCCGTTGAAGAAGTGGAAGTGGCCTGAACTCACCAAGCCCCGCTTGGCCGGTGCCGTGGCGGTGTGCCTGGCTGTGGGGCTTGCCCCGGTGCTTGCGTGGCAGGGCGCGATTGACAACCAGGTGGAGAACGCGGCCATGGGTCCCACGGTGGACAACCCCGGCGCCTACGTCCTCCAGCCAGGTTTTGAGTTCACGGGCAACGCGGGTGCGCCTGCGCTGCCGCTGCCCGGGCAGCTGGATCGCCAATCACCCAATCGTGGCCCCTCCTGCCCGGATGACTGGAACATCCCGGAGGTTTCACAGGAGCAGTGCACCAACGCCACCCCGGAGATCCAGAATCCTGACCGGACGATCCTGTTGATCGGCAACTCCCAGACCGAACACTGGTTGGATGCCCTGCGTCCGTTGGCTGAGGCCGACAACTGGCGAGTGGTCACCTACATCGGCCCCGGGTGTTTCATCACCAGTGACCAGGACCAGGCCTTTGAGAACTGCATCCCGTGGCTGGATGGCGTGGACCCGTTGATTGATGCCGTTGATCCGGATCTGATGGTCACCACCTCCACCTTCACCAACTCCCAGGTGGAGTACGACCGTGCCGGGTTTGTGGATCGGATGCAGCGCTACACGGATGAGGGGCACCGGATTCTGGGCATTCGAGACATTCCCCGGTTTGACGACTGGTTGATCGAATGTGCCATGGATTCCGGGGACCCCACTGATCCCGAGTGCACCGGCACCCATTCCATGTTGGGCACCCCGGATCCCATGCAGGGCATGGCTGACGAGAATCCGCTGTTCTCCCAGATCGATCTGCTGGATCAGGTCTGCCCGGAGCAGCAGTGCCCGGCCTCGATCGGCAACGTCTACGTTCAGCGCGACGGTGGGCACCTGACGATTCCTTTCACCAAGTCCTTGGCTCCGGTCTTTGCCCAACGGTTCACGGAAGCCGTGGAGTCCGACGGTTTTGACGTGCCGGTACAGCCTGATCTGCCCTTGCCGCAGGATGCTGAAGACACCTTCGACCCGACCAGTGACCCCACGTACTTCTGAGCGCGGCAGGCCAGTCCGTGCCGCCCATGACAGGCGCATAGAATGGCCGCACAGTCATTGACGAAAGGTGCCGTAGTGTCCCAAACCCCCGTGCCCACTGCTTTGTCCGAGGATCCCTTTGGCTTCACGGGGCTGACCTACGACGACGTCCTGTTGCTGCCCGGCAACACCAACGTGATCCCGTCGGAGGCCTCCACCCGGTCCCGGCTGTCCAAGCGGATCGAATTGGACGTCCCGTTGCTCTCAGCAGCCATGGACACGGTGACCGAGTCCAAGATGGCGATCCAGATGGCGCGCCTGGGCGGCATGGGGGTTCTGCACCGCAACCTCTCCATCCAGGACCAGGCGGAGAACGTGGACCGGGTCAAGCGCAGTGAGTCCGGAATGATCACCGCCCCCGTCACCGTGGGACCTGAGGCCACCATTGCCGAGTTGGACCGTCTGTGCGGTTATTACCGGGTCTCCGGTCTGCCGGTGGTGGAGGACGGCAACCGCCTGGTGGGCATCATCACCAACCGGGACATCCGCTACCTGCCGGAGGCCGACTATCAAACCCGCACGGTGCGCGAGATCATGACCCCCATGCCCCTGATCACGGGGCATGTGGGCATGAACAAGGAGGAGGCCTTCAAACTGCTGGCCTCCAATAAACTGGAGAAGCTGCCACTGGTGGATGACGCCGGGCGGTTGACCGGTCTGATCACCATCAAGGACTTCACCAAGGCCGAGCAGTACCCCAACGCCTCCAAGGACGATGAAGGCCGCCTGCGCGTGGGCGCTGCGGTTGGTTTCTACGGGGACGGTTGGGAGCGGGCCATGGCGTTGGTGGAGGCCGGCGTGGACGCCTTGTTCATCGACACCGCCAACGGCCACTCCCAGGGCGTGTTGGACATGATCGCCCGCCTCAAAGCGGAGGCTGCCGTTGACCACGTGGACGTGATCGGCGGGCAAG
>NZ_JROX01000436.1:0-324 GCF_000800955.1 Kocuria sp. ZOR0020 | reverse complement strand
CTGTATCGTTCGTTTGTGAGTTAGAGGGTAAAACTTACAGCCATACGCTAACTTTCTCTGTACGGTCTCAATATGAGCAACTGGACACAGAACAACAAGAGTTATGGACTGAATTCGTTGACAGAGGCGAACTAATCTTACTTGATACGGAATACATCAATGTGAACGACTTAATACCGCATATTAATGACTTTAGAACCAAAACAGGGTGCAGACTTAGAAAAGTCGGATACGACCCAGCTCGCTATGAAATTTTAAAAGGGCTGATTGAGCGTTATTTCTTTGACAAAGATGGAGACAACCAAAGAGCAATTCGACAAGGTT
>NZ_JROX01000054.1:0-37728 GCF_000800955.1 Kocuria sp. ZOR0020 | reverse complement strand
TTCCGATCTCAACGGTCAGAAGCCGTGAGAGCGCAGAAGGTTTTCGGCACGCTGAACGCGCTCAGTCACGGCGTCGGTGCGGCGGGTGAGAGCGGAGAGACTGAGTTCATTGGCGCGTACGGCATCCACTCCGGGGCTGCGGAACCGGGCCATAGCCAGGGCTTCGGCGGCTTGGGCAAGGTCGTTGCCTGCACGGGAGAGTTCACGGTGGAGATCGTGCAACCATCCGCCGTCGGAATGCGGGATCTCCTGGTTCTGATCTGGGGCGAAGCCCTGGGTGGTCACGCAGATCTGGCGCACCCTGGGCAGAAGATCCGCAAGGTCATTGGCCACCGGCACCACTTGGGCCAGCAGGTCCTGGTCCTGGATCTGCTCGAGCACCTGGTGGAACCGGTCCAACCCGCGACGGAACCGATCATGCGCCCGCCGCCAAACGCCCTGGCCCAGTTCCTTTTGATCCCGGCGGCTTGCCAGGTGCTCTGTAAAAAATCCCATGGTGCAGACATGTTCTCAGACTTGGTACCCACAGGTTCTCAGACTCGGTGCCCACAGGTTTTCAGACGCGGTGCCGCCACAGGGCCGCGGCCCACCGTCGTGGTGGACTCCCGCCCTGTGGCACCGTGACCGCCGGCGTTGAAGCCACCAGGTGCAGCACTTTCTCATGGGATGAGCAGGACCTTGCCCATGTGGGTGCCTGAGTCGAAATACTCGTGCGCCTGTGCCACGTCTTCCAGACTGAATCGCCGATCAATGCGGACTCTGATGTCACCACGCTCCACCAGAGGCCATACGTGCTGGTGCACCTGGGCCATGATCTGCGCCTTCTGATCCTGCGGGCGTGCGCGCAAGGTGGTCCCCATCAAGTGCAGACGGCGTCCCATGACACTGGCCAGATCAATCTCCGCGCGGCGGCCGCCTTGCAGTCCGATCACCACCAGACGCCCGTCCTTGGCCAGGGCCTTGAGGTTCGACTCCAGGTATTTGGCGCCCACCACGTCCAGGATGACATCAGCACCGCGATCGTCGGTGAGTTCCTGCACAGCGTGGGTGAAGTCCTGGAGGTCGTAGCGGATGGGCACAGCACCCAAGCTCTGGACGTACTCCGCTTTGGCCTGGCCGCTGACCGTGGACAAGACCGTCATGCCGAATCCGCGGCACATCTGGATGGCCGCAGTGCCGATGCCACCGGAACCGCCGTGAACCAGGACAGTTTGCTCAGGTTTTGCCTGGGCCTCCATGAAGATGTTGGACCACACGGTGGCCAGAACCTCCGGCAGGCCGGCCGCCTCTTCAAGATCCGTCCCCTCGGGGACGGGCACAACGTTGGTGGCTGGGGCCACCACCTCCTGCGCGTATCCGCCTGAATCCAGTAGGGCACACACCGGATCCCCGACCTTCACGTTGCTCTCCGGGTCAACGTCTGGGCCGACGTCCGTGACGATGCCGGAGACCTCCAGGCCGAAGATCTTGGAGGCACCCTCAGGAATCTTGTAATTACCAGTTCTCTGCAACACGTCAGCCCGGTTGATACCGGCAGCCGTCACCTGGATCCGGATGCCATCAGGTCGCATGGTGGGGACCGGCTGCTCCGTGACCGTCAATACCTCGGGTCCACCCGGGGTGGTGTCCACAACTGCACGCATGGGTCTCTCCTGGGGGTTGGGTGCGTCGTCGTCGGTGAGCAGGGTCACCGAACTTCACGCAAAACCGTATTGCAAGAGCGTCGGCGGACTGTGCTAACGTGTTCCCTCGTACGAAGCGGTGAGAGCCGACTGACGTACATGGAAGGTTGTCCGAGCGGCCGAAGGAGCCGGTCTTGAAAACCGGTGTGCGGTAACCCCGTACCGTAGGTTCGAATCCTACACCTTCCGCATTAGGCAAAGGCCCGGTGGTCAGCGAGAAATCGCAGGTCACCGGGCCTTTGGCGTTCCTGAACCTCCCATCCGCCACCACTGTCCCCGCCCGAGACTCCCCACGGTTCGCCCCTGACCGCGACCACCCTTCAGCAGCCCACTGAGCAACCATCCGGTAGCTTGAATCCCATGGATTCCGCAAAGACGCCGTCTTCCACCGTGCCCCGCCGCTACACCGAAACCTTGCGTTTCCTGGCTGCTCCCACCGACCTTGGACATTCCGGCACGGTTGACGCCGGCCGGGTTCTGGAGTGGGTGGACAAGGCCGCCTTTGCCGCAGCCACCGCCTGGGCGGGCGCCTACTGCGTGACGGCCTACGTGGGAAACATCCACTTCCGCTACCCGGTTCAGGTTGGCGAGATGGTGGAGGTCACCGGCACAGTTCTGCACACCGGCCGCTCATCCATGCACGTCAGCACCGTGGTCCGTTCAGGTGATCCCAAATCCGGCAAGTTCGAGGAACGCGCCCGCTGCCTGGTGATTTTTGTGGCCGTTGACGACGACGGCAAGGCCACTCCCGTGCCCACCTTCACCCCGCAGACCCTGGAGCAAGAACTGGCACAACAGTACGCACTGGATCGCATCCCCATCCGGGATGAGATCACTGACCTGTTGGCTGCCCAATCCCCTGCCGTCGAAGGTGAGGCCGAGCGTGTGATCTTACGGTTCCTGGCCTCACCCACGGACGTGAACTGGGGCGGGAAGGTCCACGGTGGAATCGTCATGGAATGGATGGACGAGGCCGCCTACCTGTGCGCCACACGCTACTGCGGCAAGGACACCGTGGCGGTGTTCTCCGGCGGCATCCGGTTCCTGCAGCCGCTGCACATCGGGGACATGGTGGAGGTGGACGCCCGCCTGGTTTACACCGGCAACAAGGGCATGCACATCTGGGTGGAGGTCCGCTCCGGGGATCCCAAGGGGCAGGAGCTGGCGGTGACCACCAATTGCATCACCGTCATGGTGGCTCGCGACGACGAAGGCACCTCCATCCCCATCCCCGCCTGGGAACCTGTCACGGATGAGGACAAGCGCCTGTGGCAGCTGGCCCGGGACATGTTGGAGATCCGCGGCCGCGCCCCGGGCAACCGCCTGCCGAACCACATGCTGGAGGATTGAGCCCCTCATCCCCACCCGCCGAGTAGGCCGTTTGATCGCCCCTGACGTAGTCAGCAGCGATCAAACGGCCTACTCGGCGGAGAAGTGGGTGACTCCTACGCGGCGGAGCGGGAGGGGAAAGAGTCAGGCCTGGGCCAGGTCCCGTGCCGGGGTGTTGGCCGTGGTGGGTGCATCCACGAACGCGCCGCGGTACTTGGCCGCCGGGTGGGTGTCCAGCACCTTGGACTGACCGGCACCGTAGAGGTTCTCCCGCAAGGTGGAGCCCTCGTACTCGGTCCGGTAGCGCCCACGCTTCTGCAGCTCAGGCACCACGTAGTCCACGAAGTCCTCGAACGAGCCCGGGGAGACGTGGTACGCCAGGTTGATGCCGTCCAGGCCGCCGTCGTCGATCCAGGTCTCCAGCTGATCCGCCACGGTCTCCGGGGAGCCCACCAGCACCGAACCCATGCCGCCGATCGCGCAGTGAGCGGCGATGTCCCGCCGGGTCCACTCGCGGGACTTGTCCTGCATGGTGAAGGGCGCCAGGAAGGACTGGATGGACTCGGTCTGGACGTACTTGAGCACCTCGTCCTCGTCGAACTGGGACAGGTCCACCCCGGACCAGCCGCCGATGATCGCCTGGGAGGACTCCAGGTTCACGTACTGCAGATAGTCGCGGTACTTGGCCTCGGCCTCGGCGTCGGTCTCATCCACGACGACGGAGAGCATGGCGTAAATCTTCAGGTCGTCCCGGTCACGGCCGGCGTCCTCCACCTTGTCCCGGAAACGATCCGTCATGTATCGGGTCAGATCCGGGCGCAGGGCGGTGATGAAGGCGGCCTCCGCGTGCTTGCCGGCAAAGGCCTGGCCGCGGGAGGAAGCGCCGGCCTGGAAAATCAGTGGAGTGCGCTGCGGGCTGGGCTCGGTCAGGGCGGCTCCGGGCACGGTGAAGTGCTTGCCGTAATGCTGGATGGGGTGGACCAGGTTGGGATCTGCGTACAGACCGCGCTCCAGGTCCTTGACCACAGCACCGTCCTCCCAGGATCCTTCCCAGAGCTTGTAGCAGACGTCCAGGAACTCATCGGCGATCTCGTAACGTAGATCGTGTTCGATCTGGTGCGGCAGCCCCTGGTTCTCGGCGGCCGATGCCAGGTAGGAGGTCACCACGTTGAAGCCCACACGCCCGCGGGTCAGGTGGTCCAGCGTGGCGTACTTACGGGCCAGCGTGTAGGGCTGCTCGTACGTCACAGCGCTGGTCACGCCGAAGCCCAAGCTCTTGGTCACTGCCGCCATGGCGGAGATCTGCATGAAGGGATCGTTGACCGGAACCTGTGCGCCGTCGGCAATGGATGGTGCCGCGGAGTTCTTGTAGACGTCATAGATCCCCACCACGTCCGCCAGGAACAGGGCATCGAACTTGCCGCGCTCCAGGGTCTTGGCCAGGTCCGTCCAGTACTCGATCGTGTTGTACTCGGTGGCCCGCGAGCGCGGGTGACGCCACAGGCCAAAGCTCTGGTGGCCCACACAGGTCATGTCGAATGCGTTGAGGGAAATCCGCTTGCTCAGGCGAGGTCTCCTAGGAGTCTGCTCAGACCCACGCCCCGTGCGCCACCTGCGGTGACCATCCTGCGGGTCCAGCGCTTGGGTACGCCGTACTTGCCACACGCGGTATTGCGTGCGGCCCGATCCTCACCTGGGGCACCCCGCTACGGGAGAGGGTTGCCGTCCGGCCAGCCAGGGCTACGCGCCGGAACTCATGATCGTTCTGGTTCAACAGCATAACGACGACGCAGGTGCCGCGCGAACTCGGCGCTGAACTGATTTGCTCCGGTCCCCGGACTCAGAGTTCAATGACTGTGGTTCCCATCCAGAGCGGCTCAAGAGACCTGGCTCGTCGACGCCGCAGCAACCCTGCAGCCAGCACCGTCACAACCCGCGGTGCCTGCACTCGGTGCTAATGCCAGGACCGATGGAGTGTGATTGCTGATGTCTTCGAGCTTGCCCGCCGCCACCAACCAGAGCGAACAGTCGTTCTCCGATCCGGCGAACCCCACGCCCAATCCGGCGTTGATCTCTGATGATGCCCGGATTGACTTCTGGGCCGCCCAGGCATCCCGCCTGGACTGGGCAGAACCGTGGCACACCACCCACCGCTTCGAGAAACCACAGGTGATCGGTGAGGACCAGGACGGCAACCCCACCTACTCGGTCCCTGAAATCGCCTGGTTTGAAGGCGGCAAGCTCAACGTGGCCCACAACTGCGTGGATCGTCATGTGGAGGCCGGCCGCGGGGACCACGTGGCCCTGTACTTTGAGGGCGAGCCCGGCGACAGGTTGGTCTACACCTACGCTGACCTGCAACGGGAGGTGGCCCGCGCCTCTCACGCCTTGACCGATTTGGGTGTGGTCAAGGGCGACCGCGTGGTAATCTACCTGCCCGTGATCCCGGAGACCGTGATCATGACGTTGGCCTGCGCGCGCATCGGCGCCATCCACTCACTGGTCTTCGGCGGGTTCTCCGCGGAAGCCTTGAAGTTCCGCGTGGAGGACACCGGCGCCAAGGTCCTGGTCACCACCGACGGCCAGAACCGCCGAGGCAAGGTGGTCCCCGTCAAGGTCAACGCCGATGAGGCATACAGCGGGGACAACCAGATCGAGCACGTCGTCGTTGTTCGGCGAACCTGCCGGCCCGGCAACAAGCAACTGGCAGCGGGGACCCGCGGCGCCCGCTCCAACGACGAACTCGAGGTCCCCTGGACCCCCGGGCGGGACGTGTGGTGGCACGACCTCATCAAGGACGCCCCCACCGTCCACACCCCGGAATTCTTTGACGCCGAAACCCCGCTGTTCATCATTTACACCTCCGGAACCACCGGCCGCCCCAATGGCCTGGTGCACACCATGGGCGGATACCTGGTGCAGACCGCCTACACGCACGCCCTGCTCTTCGACCTCCTCCCGGACACGCTCGACGACGACGGCGCCCTGCGCCCCGATGAACTCTCCACGGTCAACGACCCAGCCAAGGTGGATTCCACCGTCCACTGGTGCACGGCTGACCTGGCCTGGGTCACCGCGCACACCTACGAGATCTACGGGCCGCTGGTCAACGGGGTCTCCGAGGTGATTTACGAGGGCACCCCCAACACCCCGCATCCGGGCCGTCATTTTGAGGTGATCGAGCGCTACGGGGTGACCAACTACTACACGGCTCCCACGCTGATCCGCTCCCTGATGGGGGCTTTCCCGCACGGGATCCCGCAGATCTACAACTTCTCCTCCGTCCGGCTGCTGGGCTCCGTGGGTGAGTCCATCAACCCGGAGGCGTGGCGGTGGCTGAGGTCCCAGATCGGGCGAGACCAGGTGCCGTTCGTGGACACCTGGTGGCAGTCGGAGACGGGGTCCTGCGTGGCCTCCCCGCGCCCGCACTATCCGCAATTCGCCCCGCCGGGCACCTTTGCGGCGGGTACCCCGGGCACCTCCCCCAAGCCGGGGTGTGCCACACGTGCCATTCCGGGGGTCCCCGTGCGGGTGCTGGATGAATCCGGTGAGCCGGTGGAAACGGGCCACCAGGGGTTGGCCGTGGTGGACAAGATCGGCCCGTCCATGGCCCGCACCGTGTGGGGAGATCCGCAGCGCTACCTGAGCTCCTACTGGCAGCAGTACGGCGAGCGCGGATGGTTCCTGGCAGGCGACGGCGCCCGACTGGATGACGACGACGATCTCTACATCCTGGGACGCGTGGATGACGTCATCAACGTCTCCGGGCACCGGCTGTCCACCATCGAGATCGAATCGGCGCTGGTCACCCACCCGTTGGTGGTGGAGGCCGGAACCACCCCCGTTGAGGATCCGTTGACCGGGCACGCCGTCCTGGCCTGTGTGGTGTTGACGCCCGCCGGTGCCGAGGTGTCCGCGACCCAACTGCACGATGAGCTGTGCGCCCACGTGACCCGGGAAATCGGACCGATCGCCAAACCGCGCGAGGTCATTGCGGTCCCCGATCTGCCCAAGACCCGCTCCGGCAAGATCACCCGGCGCTTGTTGGCCCAGCTCTACCACAACCAGCCCCTGGGTGATCGCTCCTCACTGCAGAACGAAGAAGCCCTGGATGCCATTGCGGACGTCATGTCTGCTCGGCGATCCTGAACATCAGAGAATCAACCAACCCATCCCACAGGAGGAATGCATGGCTGAGCACCAGTTCGGGTTTCGCACACGCGCCCTGCACGCCGGTGGAACCCCGGATGCCGAACACGGCGCCCGGGCGGTCCCGATCTACCAGACCAGTTCATTCGTGTTCAAGGACGCCGACGACGCCGCCAACCTGTTTGCTCTGTAGAAGTACGGCAACATCTACTCCCGGATCGGCAACCCCACCGTGGCGGCGTTCGAGGAACGGATTGCATCCCTGGAGGGCGGCATCGGCGCCGTCGCCACCTCCTCCGGCATGGCGGCCGAGTTCATCACGTTCGCCGCGCTGTGCGGGTACGGGGACCATGTGGTGGCCTCCTCCCAGCTCTACGGTGGAACGGTCACCCAGCTGGATGTGACCCTGCGGCGCTTTGGGGTGGAAACCACCTTTGTGCGCGGTACTGATCCGGCCGACTACCGCGCGGCCATCACACCGACCACCAAGGCGATTTACACCGAGTTGGTGGCCAACCCCTCCGGTGAGATCGCCGATCTGGAAGGCCTGGCGGCGGTGGCCCATGAGGCCGGGATCCCGCTGGTGGTGGATGCCACGCTGAACACCCCGTACCTGTCCCGGCCGCTGGAGCACGGCGCGGACATCGTGATCCACTCCGCCACCAAGTTCCTGGGCGGGCACGGCACCACCCTGGGTGGTGTGGTGGTGGAATCCGGGCGGTTCAACTGGGGCAACGGGAACTTCCCGCCCATGACCGAGCCCGTCCCCTCCTACAACGGTGTGAGCTGGTGGGGGAACTTTGGCGAATACGGGTTCCTGACCAAACTGCGTTCCGAGCAGCTGCGTGACATCGGACCGGCCCTGGCCCCGCAGTCCGCGTGGAACCTGCTGCAGGGCGTGGAGACCCTGCCGCAGCGCATGGACGCCCACGTGGCCAACGCCCGCTCGGTGGTCGAATGGCTCAACACGGATCCCCGCATCTCCTACGTGAACTACGCCGGTCTGCCGGACCACCCGCATCACGAGCGCGCCGCCAAGTACCTGCCGCAGGGTGTGGGCTCGGTCTTCGCCTTCGGTGTGGCAGCCACGGACGCCTTGAGCGCACGCGAGGTGGGTTCGCGGTTCATCGGCAGCCTGCAACTGGCCTCCCACCTGGCCAACATCGGGGATGCCCGGACCCTGGTGCTGCACCCGGCCTCCACCACCCACCAGCAGTTGACCGCGGAGCAGCTGGCCTCCGGTGGCGTGGGTGAGGACTTGATCCGCATTTCCGTGGGCCTTGAAGATCCCGAGGACATCTTGTGGGATCTGGACCAGGCCTTGACAGCCGCCACCGGGCTCACCGGGGACGGCACCGCATCGTCCACCACCCCTGCCCAGAACGGAGGCAAGTGATGAGCAGCGAACGCACTTGGGTGGGGCCATCTGCCCCCGAACGGTTGAACATCCTGCACGGATCACAGTCCGTGGCGATCGTGGGCATGTCAGACAAGCCCGCCCGCGCCTCCTACTTTGTCTCCACCTACCTCCTGTCCTCCTCCCCCTACAGGGTCTACTTCGTCAACCCGATCCTGGCCGCCAAGGGAGTGGACGTCCTGGGACAACCGGTTTACGCCTCACTGGCGGATCTGCCGGAGGTCCCGGATGTGGTGGATGTGTTCCGCAAGCACGACGACCTCCCGGAAGTCGCCCGTGAAGCCGTGGAGATCGGAGCCAAGACCCTCTGGCTGCAGCTGGGTTCCTGGAACGAGGAAGCCGCTGCCATTGCCGAGGACGCCGGGCTCAACGTGGTCATGGACCGGTGCGTGAAGATCGAACATGCCCGCTTCCACGGCGGCCTGCACCTGGCCGGCTTCAACACCGGGGTGATCTCCTCCAAGCGACAGGTCCTGGCCTGAGCAAACGCATGAGCTGGCCGACCGGCATCACCGGTGCCGTCGTCGTCGTCGTGTGAATTGGGAACGGAAAAGTGCCGCGAACGTTGGGTTCGCGGCACTTTTCCATTCCCAAGTTCTTGAGGGGTATCCGGAAAACCTCTGGTCACCTGGGGTTCACTCGGTCATGATGTGATGTGGCCAACTAACCGGTAACTTGCCCGCTGCCTCCACACCGGGGCATGTGTGACCGGTGACCACGTAGCTCACCACTGACCGAAGGACCTCTCCCATGTCCCGTCGCACCACACCGTCGTTCATCGCTGCCCTGGCGGCCGGAATCCTGACCACCACCTCTTTTGTGGTCCCGGCCTACGCAGATGAGACACCGTCCAACGCCATTGACCTGCTGTACTTCAACGACTACCACGGTCGCTTGGACTCCCGACCGGTCCAGTTCGCCGGTGCCATTGAGTCCGAGCGCACGGAGAGCTCCTTGTTGATCTCCGGTGGCGACAACATCGGCGCCTCCGAGTACACCTCCGCCTCCCAGCAGGACAACCCCACCCTGGACATGCTCAATGCCCTGGACCTGGATGTCTCTGCCGTGGGCAACCACGAGTTCGACCAGGGCCGCGATGACCTCACCGGCCGTGTGACGGACCGCGCGGATTTCCCGTACCTGGCAGCCAACGTGCGCGTGGGCGATGCCAACGGCCCCTTGCTCATGGAAGGCGAGGGCCATGACGGCAGCGGCGCTTACGACCTGTTCGAGCGCGACGGAGTGACCATTGCCGTGATCGGGGCCGTCACGCAGGCCACGCCGGAGAAGGTGGCGCCCTCCGCCGTCGCCGGTCTGGTGTTCACCGACCCCGTGGCAGAGGTCAACGCCGTGGCCGATCAGCTGGAGGCGGACGGCACCGCTGATGTGATTGTGGCCGCCTATCACGACGGCTCCGCCACGGAGGCCCAGGCCGCCACCGACCGGTTCTGGACGGAGACCTCCCCCAACGTGGATGTGATCTTTGGCGGGGACTCCCACGCGGAGTACAACCTGACCCAGGACGTCGACGGCGACGGCACCCCCGACCGTGCGTACATGCAGACCGGTTCCTACGGGGCGAACGTGGGCAAGGTGTCCTTCACCTACGATTCCACCACCGACTCGATCGACCTGACCAGCACCCTGACACCCACCTCCCAGATTGTGGCCGGACGCAGCGAGGACGAGCTGGTGGCCGCCTACCCACGGGTGGCCCAGGTCAACACCATTGTTGACTCCGCCGTGGCGGTGGCCAATGAGATCGGTTCCACCCCCGCCGGTGAGATCTCCGCGGACATCACCACCGCTTTCGGCGCCAATTCCTCCGGAGCCGTGGTGCGCGATGACCGCCAGAACGAATCCGCCCTGGGCAATCTGATCGGCCAGGCCTTCCGCAACGAGCTGGCCGACTCCCACGGAGTGGACATCGGCCTGATCAACCCGGGTGGCATCCGCAATGAGTTCTACTATGCGGACAACCCGGCCGAGAGCATCGACGGCGACCGCGACGGCGTGGTCACCGAGGCCGAGATCAACAACGTGTTGCCGTTTGCCAACAACATGAACACCATCGATCTCACGGGCGCCCAGTTCAAACAGGTCCTGGAACAGCAGTGGCAGCCGGCCGGAGCATCGCGGGCGTTCCTGCACCTGGGGCTCTCGGAGAACGTGCAGTACACCTTTGACGAATCCCGTCCCGCCGGTGATCGCATCACCTCCATCATGGTGGATGGCGCGCCCATTGATCCGGCCGCCACCTAC
The DNA here is from genome assembly GCF_000800955.1 of Kocuria sp. ZOR0020. Lineage (NCBI taxonomy): Bacteria > Bacillati > Actinomycetota > Actinomycetes > Micrococcales > Micrococcaceae > Kocuria > Kocuria sp. ZOR0020. The sequence goes on along the minus strand of NZ_JROX01000054.1, from coordinate 26,889 downwards.
ACCGTGGCTTCCGTGTCCTTCCTGCTGGATGGTGGCGATGGCTTCACCGCCTTCACGGAAGGCACCAACTTCACGGACACCGGCCGGATCGACCGTGAGGTGTTCTCCGACTACCTGGGTGAGGCTTCTGCCTCGGCTCCGGTGGCTCCGCAGTTCGACCGCCGTGCGGTGAACCTCTCCAACGTTCAGACCCAGGGCAACACGGTGAGTTTTGACCTCAAGGAGCTCAACATGACCTCCTTGGGTGCACCGGCCAACAGCCAAGTGCAGATCCGCAAGGGTGGTGCCAACGGTGAGGTGATTGCTGAGACACCGGTCAGCGGTGAGGCCACCCGCGGTGCGGATGGCCTGATCGGCGGCACCGCTTCCGTGTCCTTTGACCGCACCCGCCTGGGTGGCGAACAGGCCTATCTGACGGTTGAACCGGCAGGCACGGCCATGCTACTGACCGACTCCGTCCTGGGTCAGGCCACTCCCGTGGACCCCGAATCGGAGACCGTGACCTTCACCGATGTGTCTGAAGGCATGCAGCACTACGAGCACATCATGTGGATGGCCCAGAACGGAATCTCCCGCGGGTGGGTCAACCAGGACACCGGGACCGCCGAGTTCCGCCCGCTGCAGCCCGTCAACCGGGATGCCATGGCTGCCTTCCTGTACCGCATGGCTGGTGAACCGGAGGTGACCCTTCCGGAGAACTCCCCGTTCACGGATGTGACGCCGGGTCAGGCGCACTACAAGGCCATCGTGTGGGCCCAGCAGGAAGGAATCGTCCAGGGCTGGGCGGACGGCACCTTCCGCCCCACACAGCCGATCGCCCGTGACGCGATGGCTGCTTTCCTCTACCGCATGGCCGGAGAACCGGCAGTTGACCTGCCCGCAACCTCTCCGTTTGTTGACGTCAACGCGGACATGCAGCACTACAAGGCCATGGTTTGGATGTCCCAGACGGGGCTCTCCACCGGCTGGGAGGACGGCACCTACCGTCCATTCAGCCCCACCAACCGTGACGCCACCGCAGCATTCCTGCACCGGTTCGACCAGCAGTTCGACCTGACCATCGGAAACTGACAGGCAGGAAACACCGTGAACAACTCCAAGCACTACTGGACCCTGCCCGCAGCCACCCTGATGGCCGTCCCTGCCGCCCTGGCCTTCACCACCCCCGTGGTGGCAGCCCCGCAGGACACTGCAACTGGTACGGACGGCCACGTTGTGATCAACGAGGCCTACGTCAACGGCGGATCCACCAGTGCCGCCTACACCCACAAGTTCGTGGAGCTCTACAACCCCACGGATTCACCGGTGGACCTGACGGGGTGGAGCCTGCAGTACCGTTCCGCCACCGGCACGGCTGCCTCCAACAACCTGGTCGCCCTCTCCGGGAGCATCCAGCCCGGAGAACACTATTTGGTGGCCGGCGGATCCAATGGCACCACGGGCCAGCCCCTGCCCCAGGCCGACCTGGACGCCGGGAACCGGTTGAACCCGGCCGGTACCCGTGGCACCTTTGTGCTCTCCGAGACCGCAACGGCCCTGACCCTCCCCACAGGCTCCGTCACCGGCAACGACGACGTGGTGGACCTTTTGGGATACGGCACCACCAACACCTTTGAAACTGCGGCGGCACCTGCCCCCACCTCCAACGCGGATGCGCGGTCCTTGAACCGCACCGACGGTGTGGACACGGACAACAACGCTGCGGATTTCACGCTGTCTGACCAGGTCACACCGCAATCAGGTGTTGACGACGCCCAAGTTCCGGAACCGAGTGGTTCCCCCACGGCATCGCCGTCGTCGGAGCCGAGTGCCGAACCCACTGCTGAGCCGACCACCCAGCCCGGTGAGCTGCTGAGCATCGCACAGATCCAGGGCACCGGGGACACCACGCCGTACCTCAACCAGACCGTGCGCACCCGCGGCGTGGTCACGGCGGTCTACGCCACCGGTGGCCTCAACGGCTTCCAGGTGCAGACCGAGGGAACCGGCGGTGACCTGGGCGAGGACCACACGGCCTCCGACGGCGTGTTCGTGTACGCACCCAATGCTGTGAACTCGGTGCAGTTGGGCGACCACGTGGAACTGACGGGCACGGCGCAGGAGTACTTTGGGCAGACGCAGATCTCCGTACAACCTGCAGGTGTCACGGTGTTGAGCGACCCTGCGGAAGCCGTGAAACCTGCCGACGTCGCCTGGCCGACCTCCGACACTGAGCGGGAAGCCCTGGAAGGCATGCTGCTGCAGCCCATCGGGACCTTCACGGTCACCAACAATTACGGGCTGAACACCTACGGAGAAATCGGTCTGGCCACAGGCGATGACGTCCTGCGCACACCCACTGACGTGGCGGCACCGGGCTCTGCGGAAGCTGAGGCGGTTGCTGCAGACAACGCGGCGCGCAAGGTGATTCTGGATGACGGCTCCACCTGGAACTACGGCAATCTGGGGACCTACGGCAATCAGCCCCTGCCGTATCTGAGCCTGGAGAATCCAGTGCGTATGGGCTCCTCCGTGACGTTCGATCAGCCTGTTGTGCTCGGCTACGGCCACAACGAATGGCGGCTCCAGCCACTTCAGCAGGTCACCGGAGACACAGCCGATGCCGTGCCGGTGGTGTTCCAGAACGACCGTTCCGAATACGCGGCACCGGCCGAGGTGGGCGGAGACGTCCAGCTGGGCACCTTCAACGTGCTCAACTACTTCACCACGTTGGGCGAGTCCGAGGCTGGTTGCGGTTCCTACAACGACCGCAGCGGAAACCCCCTGACCACCCGCAACTGCAACGTCCGTGGCGCCTATGACCAGGACTCCTTCCAGGCCCAGCAGGACAAACTGGTCTCCGCCATCAACGGCCTGGACGCCGGTGTGGTGTCCCTGGAGGAGATCGAGAACTCCGCCAAGTTCGGGCAGGACCGGGATGCTGCCTTGTCCTCACTGGTGGATGCCCTCAACGCTGACGCCGAATCGGACAAGTGGGCCCACGTGCCGTCACCGGCCCACGTGCCTGCTGATGAGGACGTCATCCGCACGGCGTTCATCTACCAGCCCGCCCGAGTGGAGACTGTGGGCGAATCCGCGATTCTGGACGATCAAGTCAATTTCTCCAACGCCCGTGAGCCGTTGGCCCAGACCTTCCGCCCAGCCGGTGGCAGTGCTTCTGAGGATTTTGTGGTGGTGGTGAACCACTTCAAGTCCAAGGGCTCGGACTCATCCGCCACCGGGGACAACGTGGACACCGGGCAAGGCGCCTGGAACGGGGATCGAACCCGGCAGTCACGGGCCATGTTGGAGTTCGCTCAAGGGTTTGCCGATCAAGCGGGGACGGACAAGCTGTTCCTGGTGGGCGACTTCAACTCCTACACGTTCGAGGACCCCATGCAGGCGCTCTACGACTCCGGGTTTGTGAACATCTCCCCGGAGGGCCAGTACTCCTACGCCTTTGACGGCATGGCGGGATCGCTGGACCACGTGGTGGCCTCCCCTGCTGCGGTACAGGCCGTGACGGGCTCGGACATCTGGGAGATCAACGCCCACGAATCCATCGGCATGGAGTACTCCCGGCAGAACTACAACGTGGTGAACCTGTTTGCCCCTGACCAGTTCCGGGCCTCCGACCACAATCCGGCGCTGGTGGGCTTCGCCACCGGTTCCGAGCCCACGCCGGGGCCGACGGAACCCACACCAGAGCCGACCGAACCCACCGATCCGGCTCCGACTCCGGAACCGACGTCATCCAGGCCCAACCACCAGGGACCGCCCGCCTCCCACCCAGGACAAGGCAAGGTCCCGGACCATGTCCGTGAGCGCTGGGGTGTCACCACGGGCCCACGACGCTGATCGGCAAGCCGGTAGCTGGCACCAACCTTATGTATGCGTGGAGACGGGCCCCTGAGAGGGCTGTCTCCACGCATACATAAGGTTGGTGCGGGCAAAACCTGGTTGGTCAGCGCAGGAGCGGGTTCAGCTCAGAACCTCAGCAGCCATGCGGTCGGCATCCGCCAAGGTGCGGGCCCCCAGTTCTGCCGGGGCGTGAGCTTCCGCGGCAATCGAAGTTCCCCATTGCGTAGAAGCCAACTGCAGCCCCAGGACCCAGATGTCCCGGGCCTGCCCGTCCGTACCCACAGCCCGATAGGGCGCTGCGGTGACATCCAAGCCGGGGCCGGGGACATGGGCTGCACCGTCATCGATGTGCAGGGACTTGGCGCGGACCAAACCGTTGTCGTGCATGGCAGTTAGCAGCGGGGAAATGTTTCGGCGGACCTCATTGGGCGGGGACATGGCCTCGATCAGCCAGTCCGCGCGGAACGGGTCATCAGCCACCCAGGGGGAACTGGCCTCAAAACATCCACGCTCCGCGTCCACCCGGAACACCGGGTTGGGCCCCAAGAACCGGACCACTCCGGCGCGTGCCAGGGCTGCCAGCTGGCGGATGCGCAGCGCAGGGGGGCCGGAGGCAAGGCCTTCCACCAGCGGTGAGAAGCTGCGCATGAGTTCCTCATACCAGGACTCGTCCTGCAGACCACGCTCGGCCACCACTTGTTTGATCAAGGTCCGGGACCAGTTCAAGGAGGAGAACGCCACCTTGGCGGGGTCGTCCTCCCCAGCGGCAGAGCCTGCGGCATCCCTGTCCAACCAGTGCACCAGGGCTGCCGCGTACTCCTCATGGGAGCCGAACTTCTGATCCAGGAACGGGTAGGACTGCCACGTGATGTTCAACCGGTTCTGGTAGACAACCGCCTGGTTGACCAGCCGCTCCACCTGCACGTCCCACGGGGCAACGTCCCGCTCAGTACCAGGGGTCAATCCAACAGCCGTGCCGGCGTGAACGCCCAGCGCAGCATCCAAGTCATCCAGGAACTGCTGTGCCGGACGGTCGAACACCTCCGGACGGACGCGGGCCAGAGTGCGGAAATACGTGCGGGTGGCATCCTTGCGCACCAACGGCAGGATGTCCCGGTTGAACACCAAATCCGGACCGGACACCAGGGAAACCACGGCCTCCCGTGTGAGGAACCGGTGGTCCAGGGATTGGGCGTAATACCCGGAGATCTCCGCTTTGGCCCGGTAGGGCGTGCCGCGGCGGGAGCCCACCACCACAAAGGGTTCCTGTCCGCAGGGTTTGTAGACCAATCGATCATCCGGCCCTTGAACAAACTCTCCCCCGCGGCCTTCGGTCAGTTCCGTGATGACATCGTGGAAATTCAGTCCCATGCCCCGCACCAACACCGTCTGACCCGCCGGCAGTTCATCCCAACGGACATCAGCCGGAACTGCCGGAGGTCGATAGTTCAGACCATGTTCAGCAGCGCCGTCCACCAGAGCCTTTTGATCTCGGCGCAGGTGCGCATCCAGATGCCCCAGCGCCAAGACCACGTGGTCCGCGGGGAGTTCCTGTTGCCCGGAGATCTCCACGGCAAACGGAGTTGTGCTGTCCTCCACAACGCGGGCACTCACCGCTTCATCACGGTGCACGGTCAGCTCAACGCCTGAAGGCAGTCCGGCTTGAAGGGTCCGGAACACCCAGTCCAGGTACAGCCCGTACACGCGCCGCGGCGGGAAATCGGTGGGACCCATGCCGGCCAAGACCACGCGGTCTTCAGACGTCAGAGCCGGATCATCCAAGGAACCGGCCCCCGCAAGGCTGCGCCACGCATCAAAGCTCATGCCCCGCAAGGCATCCAGTGGATCAACGGCCAGGACGCCGCAGTCGGCAATGACCGTGGGGAACAGGCTGGGGGTGTTCATGAGGTAACGGGGTGACTGGTTGACCCGCCACACATGCCCCGGACCCGGTGAGAAGGGATCCACCAGATCAATCCGCACGCGCCTGCCGGAAGCCGCAGCATGCGCCACCAGACGTTCCACGGCGGAAAGCCCCCGCGGACCGGCGCCGATGATCACCACGCGGGGCACACCCGTTGCCTCCCGGGGTTCACCACCGGCGAGCGCGTCATCACTCAAGGCATGGGAACCCAGGTCAGAGGACGAACGAGCAGGGGGAAGCACAGCGGTGTGGGGCGGGTTGGTCATGGCATCCAGGATAGTTCGGCACGGACCACGGCACGCTGCGCCTACGCTCGGACCATGAGCGCCCACTCCCAGGACCAGCAGCCCGGCCATCTCACCCAGCCCAGCCATCTCACCCAGCCCGGCCATGGCAGCCAGCCCAGTCCACCCATTCAGTCCGGCCAGCCCAACACCGAACCCTGCGAGCCCCAGGACAACTTCCTGTGGCTGGAGGCCATTCACGATTCCCGCGCCATGGACTGGGTCCATGATCAGAACATCCGCACGGAAGACCTGCTGGTGACCCCCGCCTTGGAGAAATTGGAGGCTGATGCCCTGGAGGTCATGGATTCCACGGACAAGATCCCCATGGTCTCCAAACAGGGCGAGTTCTACTACAACTTCTGGCGCGATGCCGACCACCCCCGCGGCATCTTCCGCCGGACCACCTGGGATTCCTGGATCAGTGACGACCCCCAGTGGGACGTGCTACTGGACCTGGACGAGCTCTCCGCGCGGGAAGGCACGCCCTGGGTCTGGGCCGGTTCCCGTTTGCTGCGCCCGCAGTACACGGACGGGCACTGGCGCCGTGCCTTGATCTCCATGACCCCGGATGGTGGGGATGCCCGCCGTGTCCGGGAGTTCGACCTGGTGGATCGCGCTTTTGTGGCACCCCAGGACGGCGGGTTCGACCTTCCGGTGGCCAAGACCTCGGCCTCCTGGGTGGATGCCGACACCCTCCTGGTGGCCACGGAAACCGGCCCCGGCTCCCTGACGGCATCCTCCTACCCCGCTCAAGTTCGCCAGGTCACCCGTGGGTCTTCTGTGGAGGAGTCACCGGTGGTTTTTGACGTCCCCCACCACCACATTCAGGCGTGGGCCGGGCGTGATCACACCCCCGGGTTCGAGCGCACCCTGGCCCTGGACGTGATCGATTTCTTCCGCTCCGTGACCTACGTCCTGGATCCTGAGGGCACCCCGGTCCCTGTCCGGGTCCCGGAGTCCGTTGAGGTGGACATCCACAAACAGTGGGTGCTATTCCGCCCGCAGGAACCGTGGCAACACAACGGGCAAACCCACGCGCCGGGCACGCTGTTGGCTGCCGAGTTGGAGGCTTTTCAGAACGGAAACACGGATCTTGAGGTGGTGTTCGAGCCGGATCCCCACACCAGTTTGCAGGGCTGGTCCTGGACGGCCGACCGCCTGATCCTGCGCCTGCTGCACAACGTTTCCTCGGCCACGCGAGTGGTCACCCCGGGCACCTGGAGCACCGAAGACTTCGGCACACAGTTGCAGCACCAGTCCACCTCCGTGTGGGCCGTGGACGACGAAGACCCCGAGCACGGCAACGACGTCTGGGTCTCCACCTCCGGTTTCCTCTCCCCCACCACCGTCATGCGCGCCACCCTGTCGGTCGGTTCTGCCGAAGGCTCGCAACCGCGGGTCCTCAAGCAGGCGCCGTCGTTCTTTGATGCGCATTCACTGAGCGTTCAGCAGCACTGGGCCACCTCCGCGGACGGCACGCGCGTTCCGTACTACCAGGTGGGGCCGCGCGATCTGGTGCTGGATGGCCGCAACCCGGTGCTGCTCTCCGGCTACGGCGGTTTTGAGGTCTCCCGCACCCCCGCCTACTCCGGGGTCACCGGCCGCTCCTGGCTCACCCGAACCTTCACCAACAACAACGACGACGGCCCCGTGGCCACCCACCGCACAGGGATCTACGTGGTGGCCAACATCCGCGGCGGCGGGGAGTTCGGCCCGCAGTGGCACCGGGCGGCGTTGCAGGACAAGCGGCATCGCGCTTACGAGGACTTTGCGGCCGTGGCCCAGGACCTCCATGACCGCGGGGTCTCCACCCCGGCGTCATTGGCCTGCTCCGGTGGCTCCAACGGCGGGCTGCTGGTGGGCAACATGTTGGTGAGCCACCCGGATCTGTTCGGTGCCATTTCCTGCGGGGTCCCGCTGTTGGACATGCGCCGTTACACCAAGCTGTCCGCCGGGACCTCCTGGATCGCCGAGTACGGGGACCCGGAGGACCCCGCGCAGTGGGAGTTCATCCGCACCTTCTCCCCGTATCACCTGGTGGAAGCGGGTGCCGACTACCCGCCCGTGCTGTTCTGGACCGCCACCAGCGATGACCGCGTGGGCCCCGTCCAGGCCCGCAAGATGGCTGCGCTGATGCAGGAGCAGGGGCACCGCAACGTCTGGTTCCACGAAACCCTGGAGGGTGGTCACGCCGGAGCGGGCGACAACAAACAGGCCGCCCGCTCGCACGCGCTGTCCACCGAGTTCCTGTGGAGGGCGGTCACCGGGACGCTGGTGTGAGCTTGCGGCCCCCTCCGTAGATCACCAGCTTGGCCAGTTCGATCACCAGGAAGATGACCACACCGGTGGCGGCGGTGATCAGGATTTCGTTGAGCTGAAGGTCGGAGGTTCCAAAGGCCAGTAGAAAACCCCCATGGTGGCACCTCTGATCACTACGGAGGCCACCGCAATCTGAATCGCGTGACGCAACCGGACAATGGACTCCTTGGCCGCGGCCGGTTTGCGGTTCACGATGCCGTCCTCAGCAGGCTCGAATGCGAACGCGAACGCCAGGGTCACGCCGGTGACCATGTTGACCCACAGGATCTGCAGGGGTGTCAACGGCAGGGTCCAACCCAGGAACATGGCAAAGAGGATCACCAAGGACTGCGCACCGTTGGTGGGCAGCAGGAACACGATCGCTTTGCACAGGTTGTCGTAGATCCGCCGACCTTCTTCCACCGCGGTCTCGATGGTGGAGAAGTTGTCGTCCCCCAGCACCGCCTCCGCGGACTCCTTGGTGACCTCCGTGCCCTTGATGCCCATGGCCACACCCTCATCCGCGCGGCGTAGGGCGGGGGCGTCGTTCACCCCGTCACCGGTCATGGCCACCACTTCCCCGCGGGACTGCAGGGCCTTGACCAGACGCAGTTTGTGCTCCGGGCTGGTGCGGGCGAACACGTTGTGTTTGCGGGCCAGCTCGGCCAGTTCGTCGTCGTCGGCCTGTTCGAGTTCCACACCGGTGACGGCACCGGCGCCGTGGTCACGCTGCTCTCCGCCGTGGGCGCATTGATTGGCGGCAAGATGTCTCCCACGGCCCAGGGCGACCCGGCCTACGCCGCAGCAGCAGTGGAGCAGGTGCAGCTGATCGCGGAGCGTCTGGCGGCGGTCCAGGCGACCGGCCCTGTGGAGTACGCCCCGTTTGCTGGTGAGGAGCCCGTAGCTGAACCCGTAACCGATGACGAACCGGGCACCAGTGCGGAGCCCGCGGATACTGGCGGTGTGTGGGCGCAGCTCGGACACCCCGAACTCGACACAACCACCGAGGACACCACTGACCGGTGACCCTATGAGAAGCGCCCCACTCTTAACTGGGTGGGGCGCTTTTCGTCGTGTCTGGGCTCAGAAGAGGGGCTGGGTGCAGATGGCGATGGCTGCGGAACCGGTGGCGGTCTTTTCTTCGACGACTTCACCGTTGACGGTGACCTTGCAGGTCACTTCCGCGCTGTCATCCATGGACATGTCTTGAACGGAGACGCTGTAGGTCTCGTCACCGGGTTCGGTGATTTCGTGGGACCAGTCGCCGGTGATGTCGGCGGTGCTGGATGTGCCCAACGGGCCGTAGTGGACGCTGGCTGTGGAGCTTGTGGTGGTGGCTTCCAGCAGGACTGTGTCTCCGTCATCAACGGCGACGGGCGTGCCGGTGGTTTCAGCGGTTTCGCCGTCGCCGGTGGCCGGCGCTTCTTGCGTGGTGCCACCGCTGGTGTTGTCGTTGCCGGACATGGCAGCGATGCCGAGGATGACACCGCATCCGCCCAGGAAAAGCACGGCCAGTGCTACGAGTGCGAGGCAACCAATTTTCCAGGGGTTGCGGGGCTTCTTCTGAGGCTGAGGAGGGTAGGGGGTGCTCATGGCGGGGACCTTTCGGGGAGTGTGGAGTGGGGGACGTGCTGCTGGTCAGCTACTGGGCAGTATATGAAACCTCGTCAGCCCGACGACGGAGGATCCGGATTGTGTCAGTCGAGTGCTGCGGCTGCAGCAGCGTCCGCGTCGTCGGCCAAGTGACCGTAGAGGTCGCTCGTTGTCTGGATCGATTCGTGCCCCAGGCGCCGCTGGATGACAGTCAGGGGCACACCAGCAGCGATGAGCCACAACGCATGGGTATGCCGTAGATCGTGAATCCTCGGTCGCGCCCGTAGCTGGTCCTCCACAGCATCCAAGGTCGGCTGCCAGGCAAGACGGTGAAAGTCCCGGTTACGCAGAGCCCGCCCTTTGGGATCAGTGAAGAGCAGGTCACGGGGCTTGAGGTCGCGCTCGCGGATCATCTGGTCCAGGAGTGCGCTGGTGTGTCCAGGTAGTGCGACGGTCCTACGCCCGCGGCGTGTTTTCGGTGGGCCGATGACCCAGCCCTCTGGTGTGTCTTTCCATGCTTTGACGATGGACATGGTGGCCCGCGGGGAGCCGCTGTGGTCGGTGATTGTGAGGTCTCGGACTTCGCAGGCGGTTGCTTCGCTGAACCGGGCACCGGAGTTGAAGAGCGTGTCCACGAATGGCTGGTGCCAATCCGGTGTGGCGTTGGTGATTATCGTGGCCTCGCCTGCGGTGCAGAAAACGGGCTCCCGCGTGGCCCTGATACCGGACGGTGCGATGCCCTTGGAGACGTTGGCGGGGATGATGCCGTCTCGGACCGCACTATTGAGGGCCGCGCTGAGAATGGAGTGAGTGTTCTTCTTCGTCTTGGCAGACACCTGCAGGGAGTTCATCCACTGGGCAACGTCGTGACGGGTGAGCGTGTCTACAGGGATGCTGCCCAGCGCGGGGGTGATGTGCCTGGCAGCCACGCGTTCGTACTTGGCGCGGGTGTCTGGCCCTACGGCTGTGAGCATGTTGATGTGCAGGGCGATGATTTCGGCCACGGTGGGCGCGGTGGACCGTAGCTTGGAAGCGGCTTGGGCTGCCAAGGAAAAGCTCTGCTCGTTGGCATTCAGGAAGCCTCGCAGCTCTCGGGCATCCGCCTCGGTGGGTAGCGCCCGGGAGGTCTGACGCCCGGTGTCGGCATCACGCCACAGCACTGCCCACACCACACTCCCGTCCTTGCGCGGGCGTCGTCGGATGCTGGCCATGCCATGAATCGTAGGCCTCGTGTCAACGAAAACGGCCCCGGTGTCAACACCGGGGCCGTTCCACCACCTCCGACAAGGCGGGATACTGCGGAGACGGGGGGATTTGAACCCCCGGCCCAACTTTCGCCGGGCCCTTCATTAGCAGTGAAGTCCATTCGGCCGCTCTGGCACGTCTCCCCGCTGTTCAAGGATGAGACCAAAGTCAATCCGGGTGAACAGCATGAATCATGGTAGTCGGAGCCCATGATCCCGGTCAAAAACTCACCCCCGGGAAGCCAGTACAAATGGCAGGACGGCGGCGGCGCCGGCCAACCGTAGTTCACGGGCGGCCACCGTCAGGGACCATCGGCTGTCCACCAAGTCATCCACCAGCAGCACAGGTGCGCCGTTCATGTTGTCCAAGGCTGTCTGCAACTGTGGAGTGATCTGGAACTTCTGCCACACGGAGGCCAACTGGTAAGCCCCGTTGCCTCCGGCACCACCGGGATGTCCGGGCGCCAAGGCCAGCTCACCCAGATAGGGCAGCCGCCCCGCACCGGCCAATCCCATGGCCAGGGATTGCACCAGTTGCGGGCGGTGGACGGAGGGCATGGACACGATCCCCGCCGGTCGCCCGGCACCACTCCAGCCGTCGTGAGCCCATTGGGCCAGGACTTCCACGCAGGCCCGTCCGAGCTCCTGGTCCACGGGTTGATCCACGGGCGCACCCTGGGCGTCCGTGTGGAAAATCTCTCGCAGCCGGTTGCCCCACCCAAGATCCGTGAGTCGCGCAACCGCCCGGCCCGCCGCAGCCCGTTCGCCCGGGGCAATGTTGCCCTTGAGTGGCACCCCCAGCCGCTGCAGCCCAACCGGCCACTGCGCCCGTGGATCTATTTCCACACTAACACGCTTGAGGGTGGCGGTGGCGTTCTCCGCCGCCTGCTGGCTGACGTGGGTGGGATACCAGGCTCCCGCGCAGTTGTCGCAGCGCCCGCAAGGGGCGGCTTGGGGGTCATCCAGCTGTTCCACCAGCATCTGCATGCGGCACGTGGACTTGTTTTCGTAATCCAGCATGGCGTTCTGCTCGTTGATCCGGGCCTGATGAATCCGCTGATACCGGGGGGCGTCGTAATGCCAGGCCGCACCGGTGACCTGCCAACCACCCTGAACCTGCTCAACGGCGCCCTCGACCGCCAGAACCCGCAGCAACATGTTCAGCGGCGAGCGTTTGATGTCCACACGCGCCTCCAGCGCCCCAACACTCAAGGGCGCCTGCGCTTCACCCAGTTCCCGTAGCACGGCCCGAGCTTTGGCCTCCGTGGGCATGGAGGCAGTGGCAAAGTACTCCCAGATTTCACGGTCCTCCATGCCCGGCAACAGCAGCACGTCCGCGCGCTCCGTGGCACGTCCGGCGCGTCCCACCTGCTGGTAGTACGCCACAGGTGATGAGGGCGCCCCCATGTGCACCACAAAGCCCAGGTCCGGTTTGTCAAAACCCATGCCCAGAGCGGAGGTGGCCACCAGGGCCTTGACTTGGTTGTCCTTCAACGCGGATTCCAAGCGCTCCCGGTCTGCCGGATCCGTGCGTCCGGTGTAGGCCTCCACGTTGTATCCGGCTTCCCGCAGGGCATGGGCGGTATCCTCCGCCGCGCTGATGGTCAGTGCATACACAATCCCTGAGCCCTCCAAGGAGCCCAGGTGCTCCAACAACCAAGCCAACCGCACCGTGTTGGACGGCAAGCGCAGCACCCCCAGGCGCAGGGATGCCCGGGCCAGGGGACCCCGCAAGGTCATCACGGGCTCTCGCCCGCTCTCCACCAGCCCAACTCCCAACTGCTCCTGGACATCGTGAACCACACGCTGATTGGCCGTTGCCGTGGTGGCCAGCACCGGCACGGTGGGAGGCAGCTGGCGGATCAGGTCCTTGATGCGGCGGTAATCCGGGCGGAAATCATGCCCCCAGTCAGAGATGCAGTGGGCCTCGTCAACCACCAACAACCCCATGCGATTCACCAGCTGCGGCAACTGTTCTTCACGGAAGCGAGCGTTGTTCAAGCGTTCCGGGGAGATCAGCAGAACATCCACTTCATCCCGGTCCAGCTGTCCAAGGACCTGAGACCATTCGGTGGCGTTGGCCGAGCTGATGGACGCTGCGCAGACACCTGCCCGGGAGGCGGCTGCCACTTGGTCCCGCATGAGTGCCAGCAGAGGAGACACAATCAGCGTGGGCCCACGGCCACGGGCGCGCAACAACAGGGAGGCAATGAAGTACACGGCGGACTTGCCCCAACCGGTGCGCTGCACCACCAGGGCGCGGCGACTGTTCTCCACCAGCGCCTCAATCGCCTCGAACTGGCCCGGGTGGAAGTGCGCATCTGCGCGCCCTGTCAGGGCGTGCAGCAGGTCCACGGCCTGTTGATGAAGACCGGAGGTGGCGGGGGTGTTGTCCGAGGCAGCCATGCGAACAGTCTGGCAAGAGCCACGGACAACACAACCAAGAATTCAGCCCCTGTGGACAACACCCACGGCGGTGAGAAAAACGCGGTCCAAGCATGGCGTAGGGGTTGGGATCAGCCCCCCGACCGATCCCAACCCCGTCAACCCGCCGTCTCTCCCCAGATTCGGCGAGCCATGCGCCGCGCCGGCACCCCCCGATGCTCGGCACGTCGAGGCTCAGTCATGGAATGCCAACCGATGGTGAAGCCACCGGGAGGACTTCAAGCATGGCGCTGAGCCGTTGCATGAAATCGTGTCAGATCACCGCAGCTGTGGCATCCGCGGCATTGACCGCCTCTGTGAGGGCATTGCCGGTGGGTGACATCGGTTGATTCGCGCTCTGACGGCGGGTTTCAGGGGAGATCGGCACATCCTGACCCGCACATCGCGGGGAGACCCGCCCCCTAAATAGGGACGGCTTCCACCAGCATCCACCCCTGTTCAGCCCACGTCAGCAACCGCGCACGACGTCGCATTAACGTCATGAAGCGTCACGAAAAGGCCATGTCAGACCACGATGCCGCATACATACGGCTGTGTTCACCAGTGGAGGACTTCCTTCAACCGTTCTTCAAGCACCGGTGCTGTGGTCATACCGAAGGTCTTGGTGATGTGGTCCAGGTCCCGGTAGACCATCACGTTGCCCACCACAGGACCGCAGCGGTCATCCGGGCAGTAGAGATCGGTCAGATCCACCAACGGAACCTCTGGATTCTGGTGATGGAACTCGTCCACCACGTCAGATCCACCCAGGGCATCTTCCACGGAGTCGGAGCACAGCGGACTGTTCTCCCCGTAGAGATCCACGCATTCGTACATGTCCCGCTCCCAGCGCGGGTTGTCCCGAACGCTGACCACGGCAATCCCTGCGTCCTTGAACGGCTGGACACCCTGGTTCCAGTGGGCCACCACTTCCTCACGGTCACCGTCCGCCAGGGAACGCGTCCCCTGCGCAATCACGGCATCCGGCTTCAGCTCAAGGACAGCTTCCCGTGCGGAGTTGTTGAACGCGTTGCATTCATGCGTGTAGTCCGGATTCTCCCCCGCGTAGCGGCATGCGGGGTAGAGGTAGCTGACCACCCGCCAGTTGTTGCGGTCGGCAATCACCTTCATGGGTTCGGAGAGCTGTTTGGCGTGGGAGTCCCCCAGCATCACCACGGTGCGCTCAGGCTCAACCGGTGCAGTCACCGCATCCGCTCCATCAGCCGCCGCATCCGCGGTGGGTTCATAGACGTAACACTCGCCGGAGTCCTCAAAGCCCTTGGGCAACTGGTCCTCCGTGCACTTGGGTCCGGGGTTGCCCCATTCGGCATCCACCTCCGACCACATGGGAATCGGCTCAAGACCGGGGAGATCGGCGTCGTCGTAGGTCCCGGCAGCAATGGCGGCGCCGGGATAGTTCTGGTCATTGCGTTCGTACATGGCCTGGGTGCGGGCGCGATTGTCCGTCCAGGCCTGGGCTGCGGTGACCGGCAGCGCCACCACGCCCACGATCGCCACCAACCGGACCAGCTCCCGCCGGGTGGAAGCGCGTTGCTTGGCCGACCGTGGCCGGGTCACGTAGGTGACCATCTGCTCTGTGGCCAGGGACAACAGGATGGAGGCGGCAATGATCCCCAGCCCCACACTCACCGGTACGGTGTCCTGCCCGGTGCGCAGCAGATACGTGATCATCAGGGGCCAGTGCCACAGGTAGATCCCGTAGGACCGGTCCCCCACCCAGGTCAGCCACGGCGCACGCAACGCGCCGTGCACTCCGCGCCGGCCACCGTGGTCCTTGACCACCAGAATCAGCACGGCACCCAGCGTGGGAACCAACGCGATCCACCCCGGGAACAGCGCCCCCGGCCCGGCCACAAAACCCGTGGCCACCACAGCGACGACGCCGCCCCACCCCAGCCACAAAGCCACCGTGCGGGGAATGGGCCCGGTGATGAGCAGTGCAGCCAGGGCACCCAGGGCGAACTCCCAGAGGCGCAGGCGGGTGTCGAAATAGGCTGGTGCGGGATTCACGTGAGTGGTGAACACGGAGGCAGCCAGGGACAGAGCAAACACCAGGCCGAAAACACCAATGGCCACGGTGCGAAACCGCAGTCTGCAGACCTTGGCTATCAGTGCAGCCAAGGCAATCAGGACCGGGAAGAGCACAAAGATCTGCCCTTGCACCGCCAAGGACCACATGTGTTGAACGGGGCTGGACGTGACTCCTCCGCCTGCGTAGTAGTCCACGGAGTGACTGGCCAGGTTCCAGTTCAGTCGGTAGGTGGCGGCAGCAAGGAGCTGTTCCCACAAGCTCTCCCACCGCGAGCGCGGATAGAAGGCGAGGGCCAGACCCAGCACACTGAGCAACACAACCCCCACCGGCAGCAGCAGCCGCACAAAGGTCCGGGACCAGTAGTGCAGCAAACGCAGCGGTGTGCCGGTCTCCACTTTGCGGGCGAAGGAGAGGGTCAGCAGGTAGGCGGAGACCACGAAAAAGACGTCCACGCCGCCGGAGACGCCGCTGCCCCAGAGGTGAAAGGCCACCACCAGCAGCACTGCCAGCCCGCGCAGCCCCTGGATCTCTGGACGCCGGGATGCAGGAGATCCCGCGCGCCCGGCCGTGGAACCCGCAACGGGCGCCGGGGCGGCGGAGCCGGGCACAGGTGGGTCCTGAGGCAGACCGGTGGGTGCTGTGGAAGTGATGTGCGTGCTGATGTCGAGTCCTCAAACATGCTGGGGAAGCGATGACCAGCCCCGCACTTTACAGATGTGAATCACACGTGGGAAGAGGTGCCGCCCGGGAGGTTTCTCACGCGGCAACTCCCTTGACAGCACATTTGTTGCAAGCTCAGGTGTTGAGCAGTTCCAGGGCAGTGTCCAGGCTGCGCCCTGCAGCTTCCGCGTTGATCCTGGCCAGAGCCAGCGCGGCCACGATCTGCCCCACGCAGGCCTGAGCGCGGCGCTCAACTTCCCCTTGGGTCAGATCCGGCCGGTGGGCCGCCACCCCACGGGTCACACCTGTCAGCAATTCCTGCCGGTAGGCGTCCACGGTGGCTTGTGTGACTTTGTCATGTCCCAGCGTGGACCCGGCGGTGTTGATCAGCAAGCAGCCATTGCGTGCGGACATGGACTGGGCGTCCAGCAGTGCCGTGCGTAGGTTCTGGACGTAGGAGGTGACCGCACCCGGCGGCACGGGGTCTTGCATCAGCACCGCCAACCGCGGCCGGACCACCTCTACCAGGTAACTCTCCACGGCGGCGTCAAACAGTCCACGTTTGCTGCCAAAGGTGTTGTAGAGGCTGGAGCGGTTCAGTCCCGTGACGGCCTCCAGCTCCGGCAGGGAGGCCCCTTCATATCCGCGTTCCCAGAAGAGCTGCCGTGCTGCTGTGACCACCGCACGTTGGTCAAAACCTCGGTGACGTCCCATGATCTTGGCCTCACTTTCCGTCACAAGGGCTTGCTGATGGGTGAGATCAGCATATATTGAACCGAGCAGTTCAAAATAATGTGTTCCCCTCTGTGACGAAAGCAGCACCATGATCACCCTCGGCCTGATCCTGGCCACCTTGGCCGCCCTGATCCACGTCTACATCTTCTACCTGGAGTCCATCGCCTGGACCGGCCCGGCCGCCCGCAAGGTCTTTGGTCTGAGCTCCCCGGAACTCGCCGAGTCCACCAAGGGCCTGGCCTTCAACCAGGGTTTCTACAACCTGTTCCTGGCCATCGAGATCTTCTTGGGCCTGATCTTCTGGATCGCCGGTTGGCACGCCGTGGGCGCCACCCTGGTCCTGGTGGGCGCCGGATCCATGGTGGCTGCAGGCCTGGCGCTGCTGCTCTCCGACCGCACCAAGACCTCCGCCGCACTCAAGCAGCTCACCCTGCCCGCCTTGGGCATCCTGGCACTGGTGATCGGCCTTCTCCTGTGACCTGCGCCTGAACAACACGACGACGGCGCGTGGGCGCGGCGTCGTCGTGCGGCTCACCTGATGCGGTGAACCCACCCCCTTGACCCGAACCCCGCGTGACCTGAAAGGCTTCACTCATGTCCAACGTCATCAGCCATCAGATTCAACTGGTCAACCGTCCCACCGGGTGGCCCACACCGGAGGACTTCCGCACCGTGGAGGTCAGCTACGGGGAGCTGCCCATGGGGCATGTTCGTGTGGTCAATGAGTTCATTTCCGTGGACCCGTACATGCGCGGGCGGATGAACGACACCAAGAGCTACATCCCGCCCTTTGAGCTCGGGGCAACCATGACTGGTGGTGCCGTGGGGCGCGTGGTGGAATCCACCGCTTCCGAGGTGCCCGTGGACTCCGTGGTCCTGCACCAGTACGGCTGGCGGGACGTGGTCCAGGAAGAGGCCGCCGGGTTCCGGATCGTCCAGGAGATCCCCGGCGTCCCGCTCTCCGCCTACCTGGGCGTGCTGGGCATGACCGGGCTGACCGCCTATGTGGGGCTGACCCGGATCGCGCCGGTGGCAGAAGGTGACACCGTGTTCATCTCCGGTGCCGCAGGCGCAGTGGGCAGCACCGCCGGTCAGATCGCCCGCCTGCTGGGTGCTGACCGCGTGATCGGTTCCGCAGGCTCTGACGAAAAGGTGGCAGTACTGACCGAACGGTTCGGATACACCGCTGCCTTCAACTACAAGTCAGCTCCCGTGCGCACTCAGCTGCCACAGGAGGCACCGCAGGGCATTGACGTTTACTTTGACAACGTGGGCGGGGATCACCTGGAAGCCGCCCTGGACGTGCTCAACCGCCAAGGCCGTGTGGCCCTGTGCGGCGCCATCTCCGCCTACAACTCGGAGCAGACCGAGCCCGGTCCGGACAACATGGCCAACATCATCAAACAGGGCCTGTCCCTGCGGGGCTTCACCCTGGGGGACCACATGGACCTGGCCTCTGAGTTTAACCAGCGCATGAGCACCTGGTTCTCCAACGGCCAGATCACCTACGACGAAACCGTGGTGGACGGTCTGGAGAACACCGTGGAGGCCTTCCTGGACATGATGCGCGGGGCCAACACCGGCAAAATGGTGGTCCGCACGGCCTGATCAGGGGTCCTTGGCCCCACGGTGGGGGGCTTGGGAGGTGCAGGAATCGCCCGGGCAACTGAACGCATCTCCAGCATCACGGTCGGCGAGGATTTGACCACCCACCAACACGAATCCACCAAACAGTGCCTGGGACAACCCAGGATGCTGGCCTCCCTGTTCTCCGTGGAGCTCTGGGAGCGGTTCTCCTTCTACGGCATGCAGGGCATCATCATGCTCTACATGTACTACCAGACCACTGACGGCGGTCTGGGCATGGATCAAAGCGTTGCCGCAGGCATTGTGGGCGCCTACGGCGGAACCGTGTACTTGTGCACCATCTTGGGTGCCTGGATCGCGGACCGGCTGATCGGTTCGGAACGCGCCATGTTCGCCAATGCCGTGCTCATCATGGCCGGTCACGTGGCACTGTCCGTTCTACCCGGATACGCAGGACTGGCCACTGGCCTGCTGCTCATTGCAGTGGGCTCCGGTGGGCTGAAGGCCAACATCGGCGGCCTGATGGGCCCGTTGCTCACCGGCTGGGTCCAGCAGCAGTGGGGCTTCCACGTGGGCTTTGCGTTGGCTGCCATCGGCATGGCGGTGGGTCTGACGCAGTACGTGGTGAGTCGTCGTCGTTTGCCGCGTGACGTCCACCAGATCCCAACCCGCTGCCACGCTCCCACTACCCACAGTGGATCATCATTGCGCTGGTGGCCCTGGCTGCGATTGTGGTGGCGGTGCTGCTGGGCTGGTTGCACCCGGGCAACCTTGCCGATGTGATCGTGGTGGCCATTGTGATCACCGCCGTGGCACTGTTTGTGCTGCTTCTGACCAGCAAGAAGATCAGCTCGGACGAACGTTCCCGGGTGGTGGCCTTCATCCCCATGTTCGTGGGTTCGGCTGCGTTCTTTGCACTGTTCCAGCAGCAGTTCACCGTGATCACCATTTATTCGGATGAACGGCTCAACCGCATGCTGGGCACCTGGGAGATCCCGGTGCCGTGGGTGCAGTCCTTCAACCCTGCGTTCATCATCCTGCTGGCACCGGTCTTTGCGGCCCTGTGGACCAAGCTCGGCAACCGTCAGCCGGCCACCCCCGCCAAGTTCGGCCTGGGCATCATTCTGATGGGCGCTGCCTTCCTGGTGTTCCTGAGTCAGGTCAACGTGGCCTCCGTGGCCGTGATGTGGGTGGCACTGATCATGCTCATGGCCACCATGGGCGAACTCCTGCTCTCCCCGGTGGGATTGTCCGTGTCCACCAAGCTGGCGCCGCGGGCCTACCCGGTCATGATGGTGTCCTTGAACTACCTGTCCGTGGCCCTGGGCACCGCCCTGCCCGGATCGCTGGCCCAGTTCTACAGTGCACAGAACGAGGCCCTCTATTTCGGCAGCCTGGGTGCTGTGACCATTGGCATCGGCGTGGTCATCCTGATCCTGGCACGTCCCATCACCAAGGCCATGCGCGGAGTGCGGTGACCCCTGCCCGGATCAGGTGTCCTTGGACCTGCGTTCCACGGCATCCAGGGCCAAACACACTACGACGACGCCCGCAGCCATCCACCGCCGCGGATGCCGGGCTCCTGCGCGAGCCACCAAGTTCCTGATGCCTCGATCAATCGGGAAAGATGCCGCACCAGCAGCCGCCGTACCCAATCCCACAGCTCCCGCCACCAGTGCGATGGCACGGGGGCTGGGTGCGGCGTCGTGATGATGTGAAACAGAGCCTGCGGAGCCCTGCGGATCCGGAGAGACCTGGGAAGCAACGTGGGTCTCCGAGCGGTGGGAGGTGGCCATTTGACAGGCCACATATGCGGCGGCGGCTGCAGCCGGGACCACTACGTAGGCAGTGCGCACGCCCGCGGGCCAGTCCTCCGGATCCAGCAGCGTGAACGCGCCGCTGGCAGCGGTCAAACCAAGAGATGTGACTAGTGAACTCATGGTTCAACCATAAGTAGGTGTGGCGTGACGCACATCCTGCGGAAGGACGAATCGCGTCATCCTTCAGCTGTCAATGGCCTCCTGGATCAAGGCGTGCATGTCATCCATGGTCTCCGGGTGGATGCGCTGCCCGTCCAGGAAGAACGACGGCGTGGTGCTGACTCCCAGCGCTTCTGCATCCAACTGATTCTGGGCAATGCGCTCCACCGTTGCGGGGTCCTCGTAATCGGCACGGAACTGCTCCATGTCCAGATCCAGCTCCCGGGCGTAGTCAAAGAACGTCTCCTTCTGGGAGGAGTCGCTGCCACTCCACTGTCCGTGGTTCTGGAACAAGGTCTGGTACATGGACAGGAATTCACCTTGTTCGGCAGCAGCTTCAGCGGCTTGGGCAGCTCCCAAGGAGTTTCCGTGCATGGGCAGGTAGCGCACGGCAAAGGTGACCTGGTCCCCGTACTCCTCACGCAGTTGCTCCATGTAGGGGTACAGGTCCGCACACGCCGCGCATTCGAAATCCAGGACCTCCACAAGTTCGGCATCCGGCCCGTCAGACAGGGTCCGGGTGTCTTCCCGCAGGATCTGAGCATCCCCCGAGCCCTGGGGGCTGGATCCGCCACCTGTCATGAGTCCCACGGTGACCGCACCCAGCACCACCACCGCAGCCACGGTCAGCACGGTGATGGTCACTTTCAGGGCCCGTGTCATGGCGTCCTTTCCGGGACGGGTTCTGCAGCGCGGGGTCAGGTGCGTTCAGGCGTCTGGTGGCGCGTCATGCGTGGCCTGGAACCTCAGGCGTCTGGCGCCAACCAGGCATCTAGTGGCAGTCAGGCTTCAACGAACTGCCCGCGAGCGCGGTCCTTCACCACCGTACCTGCCGGGAAGATCCGTCCGCTCATGGCCAGGTAGATTCCCGGTTCCAAGAGTTGAACAGCCGCAAAGGCAGCCCCCAGGTTGAAGTGGGAGTCCGTGACCTTCAGGGAGGCAGGCTGCATGGCACCGGTGAACACAATCACCTTGTCCGCCAGGTTCTTGCCGTTGGCCTGCAGGTAGGCCGCAGTGTCAGTCATGGTGTCCGTGCCGTGGGTGATCACCACCAGGTTTTGCGTGAGTGCGTCCACGCGCTCCACCAGCACCTGACGGTCTTCATCCACAATGTCCAGGCTGTCCTTGCGCAGCACCGAATCCACGGTGACGGGCACGGTGGGCCGCACGATCTCCAGGATCTCTGTCGCAGCCGGGTCCCCGATCTTAAGCTCCCCCGCCAGGGAGTAGATCTTGTCAATGGTGCCGCCGGTGCTCAGCAGCGTGATGGTGGTGGATTCGCTCACGGTTGTCTCTTCCTGTCCAAACCAGTGCCCGGCTGGTGCCGTCCGGGCCGGAGACTGAGGATACCGGTCAGAGCCACAGACCCTTGAGCCGTAATCATGGGGGACGTACGGATTCAGCGTGGAATCCGTACGTCCCCCATGATTTGGTGCTCGGTTCGACTCAGCGCAGGATCTTCTCCATGGCCTTGCCGCGCGCCAGTTCATCCACCAGCTTGTCCAGGTAGCGGACCTTGCGCATCAGCGGGTCCTGGATCTCCTCCACTCGGACCCCGCAGATGACACCTGTGATCAGCTCCACGTTGGGGTGCAACTGGGCGTCGTCAAAGAACGCCGGGAAGGTGGTCTTCTCCGTGAGATGGCGGTCAAGGTCGGCGTCGTCGAACCCGGTGAGCCACTGGATCACCTGATGCAATTCGGCCGTGGTGCGGCCCTTCTTTTCAACCTTGGTGACGTAGTGCGGGTAGACGTCCGCGAACGCCATCTTCTCAATCCGGCTCATCCCAGCAGGATAGTCAGACCCGCAGGAAGGTCAGGCCAGCAGGAAAGTCAGGCACCGCTCAGTGCAGCACCACGGTGCGGTTGCCGCGTAGGATCACCCGGCCCTCACAGTGCCACTTGACGGCATCGGAGAGCGCCTTGCATTCGGTGTCCCGCCCGGCTGCCACCAGGTCCTCCGGCCCGTAGGCGTGGTTCACGTCCACCACCTGCTGGGCGATGATCGGCCCCTCGTCCAACTCGGCGTTGACGTAGTGGGCGGTGGCCCCCACGGTTTTGACGCCGCGGTCGTAGGCCTGGTGGTAGGGCTTGGCGCCCTTGAAGCTGGGCAGGAAGGAGTGGTGAATGTTGATCACCCGGCCTTCCATGCGCGTGGCCAGGGCGTCACTGAGCACCTGCATGTAACGGGCCAGCACCACCAGATCCACCTCAAAGCGGTCCACCAGTTCCAGCAGCTTGGATTCGGCCTCCGGCTTGGTGTCTGCGGTGACGGGCACGTGGAAGAACGGAGTTCCGTGCCATTCCACCAGGCGCTGGTGGTCCCGGTGATTGGACACCACGGCCACAATGTCCACCGGCAGTTCCCCGGTCCGGGCCCGGAACAGCAGATCGTTGAGGCAGTGACCGAACTTGGAGACCATCACCAGCACCCGCCGCTTGGCCCCGTGTTCCACCAGGTCCCAGCCCATGCCGAACCGCTCACCCAACTCCCCCAGGCTCTCCCGCAGGTGCTTGACGTCAACCCCGTCCGAGGACGACGGCGCCACGTGCACCCGCATGAAGAAATGCCCCTGCCTGCGGTCGTCGAACTGGGTGAGCTCCACGATGGTGTACCCGTGATCCAGCAGTACCCCGCTCACGGCGTGCACGATGCCGGATGCCTCAAGGCAGTCCAGGGTGAGCACCAGTTCCGCCCCGGAGGTGTCTTCAGTGCGCCCGGAGTTCTGGGCGGGTGCGGTGTCGCTGGTGGGGGTGGGCAACCCGTTGTCCATGGCGATCTCCTTGTCTGGATGATCCGGGTCCCAAGGACCCCGGTGCGTACTGACGGTGAATGAATGGGTGGAGCCTGCTGAGTGCAGGCTCAGGACACGGGAGTTGCCGTGAACTCGGTCATGGCATCCAGCAACCACTGGGCCACAAAGTGCGCGAACGAGGACCGTGGCATCAACCGCCAGGTGTCCTCATGGGTGCGCCACAACATGACCTGAACGGGTCCGAGCGTGGTGGACACTGCCGTGTTCACCGGGAAGGCCCGTGGGTGCAGATCCATGGGGCAGCCCTTTTCCAGAACGTCCCGCGCATGCGGCCCGGAGATCTCCAACGTGGTGCGGTTGGCGGAGAGATCCACCACCTGACCGGGTTGCCCGCTGTCCGCCATGGCTGCCACCAGCCGCACGGTGAGCGGGTGGGTGGAGATGGTGGGCAGGGCACCGTCCGGGCTTCCGTCCAGTCCGGGTGGGAGTTCCACGGCGTCCTCGGTGACCAGCAGGAACTCATCCGGTGACAACCACAGCACAGCGCTGTCTCCGACGGCTCCTGTGACTTCACCGTGGGCACTCGGCCAGCCCACACCGGTGATCCCTGCCAGGGTGGAAGCCACCGCTGAGTCGGGATCCACCCGGATCCCCACCATGTTCAAGAACGGGATCTCCCGGACCGTCACGGAGTCGCTGCCAGCACTGACCTGTTCCAAGGTCTCAGCCAGGTGGGCCAGTGGGCTGCGGCGCAGCCCGGCAAGATCGGTTCCAGTCTGCTCAACCATCACGGCGCTTCCCTTCGGGGTCGTAGAGCACGGGTTCGGCCAACACGACGTCGATCAGCTGGTCACCCTGCGGCACCTGCAAGGTTTCCCCGATCCGGGATCGGCCACTCTTGACCAGAGCCAGCCCGAACGTGCGGTTCAAGGCGGCGCTGCGGTAACTGGAGGTCACGTGGCCCTGCATGGGCACGGGTCCGTCCTGTGGGGTGATGGGGGTGCCGTGGTTGACCAGCTGGGCACCTTCCTCCAGGCGGATCTCCGTGTTCACGGGCAGCACGGCCACCAGTTGTTTGCGATCATCACCCAGAGCCAGCGGACGGTCATAAGACCGGCGGCCGATGAAGTCCTTGGTCTTGGACACCACCCAGTCCATGCCCAGATCTTGCGGGGTCACGGTGCCGTCCGTGTCCTGACCAACAATCGGGAAGGCCTTTTCTGCACGCAGCACGTGCATGGTCTCCGTGCCGTACGGGGTGATCCCGTACGGTGCACCGGCATCCGCCACAGCCTCCCACACGGCCATGCCGTACCAGGTGGGCACGTTGATTTCGTAAGCCAGCTCCCCGGAGAAGGAGATGCGGCAGACACGCGCCGGGATGCCGTTGGCCAACACGGTTTCCCGGAAGGCCATGAACGGGAACGCCTCCTGCGAGATGTCCAGATCCGGCACCAGTTGGGCCACCACCTCCCTGGACTTGGGCCCCACCACGGCCACGGCCGCCCACTGCTCCGTCACGGAGGTCATGGTCACATCCAGTTCAGGCCATTCGGTCTGGGACCACTCCTCCAGCCACTCCAGGACCTTGGCAGCCCCGCCGGTGGTGGTGGTCATCAGGTAGCGGTCCTCGTCGAGGCGCAAGGAGACGCCGTCGTCGAACACCATGCCGTCCGCCGAACACATGACGCCGTAGCGGGCCATGCCGGGCTTCAACTTCTTGAAAGCGTTGGTGTAGACCCGGTTGAGGAACTCCCCGGCGTCAGCACCACGGATCTCGATCTTGCCCAACGTGGTGACGTCCATGAAGCCCACGGATTCACGCACGGCCGCGCATTCGCGCAGCACGGCGGCATCCATGTCCTCCCCCGCCTGCGGGTAGTACCAGGGGCGCTTCCACTGCCCCACGTCCTCGAACTGTGCACCGTGCTCCACGTGCCAGGAGTGGATGGAGGTGGTGCGAGCGGGATCGTACAGATCCCCCAGACGCCGCCCCGCCAGTGCTGCAAAGCTCACCGGTGTGTAGGGGGCACGGTAGGTGGTGGTTCCCACCCCGCCCACGTTGGGATCGTTCAGCGCTGCGGCAATCACACCAATGGTGTTCACCCCGGAGGTCTTGCCCTGGTCGTTGGCTGTGGAGATAGAGGTGTAACGCTTGACGTGCTCCACCGAGCGCATCCCGGCGCCAATGGAACGCAGCACGTCAGCCACGGTCTGGTCCCGTTGGTGATCCACAAAGTGGTGGGAAAAGTCCTGCTCACCATCCCCTGGGGAGCCCATCAGCCACAGAGGACGAGTGGGGGCCATGGCGGTGAAGGTTTCGGATACCTGCGGCACGGGCTCAGCCTGGGAGCTCTCCCCACTGCCCTGGTACCCGGAGGCAGCGGCCTGCCGGCCAGCGTCAGCGCCTTCGGCCAGGCAACCCGCCAAGTCCAAGGTTCCGTTGCAGGCACCGGCCACGAATTGGTGGTCAACCGCTGCAGTCGGCACGTACCCGGCCAGGTCCTCATCCCAGGTCACCTTGCCCTGACGCTGGCTGTGCAGGTGCACCACCGGGGTCCAACCGCCGGAGACGGCCAACAGATCCGCTGCAATGTCCTGGGTGGAGCCGGTGGGCGCGGCGTCGTGGTCAATGGCGCTGACCGTCACACCGCTGAGCCTGCCACCCTCACCGTCACCGGAGGTGTCCACCACGGCACTTGCGCTCAGCACGCGCAGACCCGCACGTTCGGCAAGCTGCGCGGCTTCAGCACCGGGGGCAGTCCGGGAATCCACGACGGCGGCCACCGTCACCCCCGCTGCCACCAGATCGGCTGCCGTGACGTAAGCGGAATCGTTGGTGGTGGCCACAACCACCGTGTCACCGGCGGCCACACCGTAGCGATTCAGATAGGTGCGCACGGAACCGGCCAACATGATGCCGGGGCGGTCATTGTTGGAGAACACCAGGGGGCGTTCGTGCGCACCGGTGGCCAACACCACCCGAGCTGCGCGTACGTGCCAGATGCGCTCGCGGGAAACACCGGCGGCTGGAGCCTCCGGGAGGTGGTCCGTGCGACGTTGCACGGCAACCACGTAGTTGGAGTCATAGCTGCCGATGGCCGTGGTGCGCGGCAGCACGGTGACCTCCGGCTGCTGTTCAAGATCTGCCACGGTCTGGCGCACCCATTCCAAGGCGGGAGCACCGTTGATCTGCTCATCACGCGAGCTCAACAGGGACCCACCGGCCGTGGGTTGATCATCCATGACCAGCACGCGAGCGCCGGTGCTTGCGGCTTGTGCTGCCGCCGCCAGACCGGCAGGACCGGCGCCGATCACCAGGACGTCCGTGTGCACGTACTTGTGGTCGTAATAGGCCTTGTCCGTGGCGGGATCCAGCTGACCCAGACCACTCAAGTGCGTGGCGCTCAGACCCTCCACCAGCTCCACCGTGGTGGAGGGCAGCATGGATTCATCCACGTCAACGTCATGGCGGGCCGTGACTTTCAGCAGTGCGTTGGGCTCCTCCAC
>NZ_JROX01000006.1:0-1738 GCF_000800955.1 Kocuria sp. ZOR0020 | reverse complement strand
GTCGCGAGCGTCAATGTCGCGTCGGTCGTCGCGTCTGTCACGAGGTGCCTCCTTCCGGTTTTGGGCAGTGGATCAGGATATGGGGTGCCACCGACAAAGTGTCAGCGGCGGCTCGAAGTGAGCGACGCGCTCACCCTGGCGGGGAGGGCTCGGAGTCGGCGGCAGCGCCGCCTCGTCGCACCCAGTCGTCGATCTCGCTGGCTTGGAACTTCCAGAGGCGTCCGACCTTGTGGGCGGGCATGGCCTTCTCGGCAATCCAGGTGTAGACGGTGTCTTTGGTGACCCCGAGGTGGGCGGCGATGTCGTCTGCGGACAGCCACGGCTCAGCCACGTTGGTCCTCCCTCGCTCTATGGCCCAGGCAGGCCAACACTCACGATGATACCGGCGGAGGTACGTCTTGAGTTGGGTTTCTCCGGGCGTGACCGAACGAGATGGGTGCCGAGAGTGGTCGCTCCATTCAGCCGATCAGCGTGGGACACGCGACTTGAGCCAGACGGTCACAGCCTCGCGCCAGCGGTCGGGGTCGGTGTTCCAGCAGAGGGTGTGGCCGGCGTCGAAGGCTTCCAGCTCGACGAGGTCCGGGCGCGCGTCGCGGAGTGCTTGTGAGAGCCGGATGGGTACGGAGTCGTCTCGGGTGCCGTGGAGGATCAGGGTCGGCGTGGTGAGGTCTGCGGCCCGTATGGTCCAGTCGAAGGAACTGAGCGGGATGCGCCCCGGTAAGCCGACTGCGCGAGCCAGTGGTGTGAGGGTGAGCCATGGGATCGCGAGGTGCCCGGCTGCTGCGGGCAGTCCGGTGCGGGCGCTGTTGGCCTTGATGACTTCGGTCCAGTTGAGGACTGGTGAGTCGAGGACGAGCGCGGCGATCAGCCCCTCGTGTCGAGGCCGGTTGGCGAGCTGGAGGGAGATCGCGGCACCCATCGACCAGCCGAAGAGCACGATTCGTTGGGCTCCTCGTCGGACGGCGTACCCGATGGCCTCGTCACCGTCGGCCTTCTCCGTATCGCCGAGGGTTGAGCGGCCGGTGCCGACGCGTGGCCCTTCTGCGGTGTTGCGGTAGCTGACGACGAGGGAGGTGTAGCCGAGCTCGGTTGCGGCGCGGACGCCGCGGAGGGTGCCGGCGTGGGTGCTGCCGAGGCCGTGGATGTGGATGGCCCACGTCGAAGGGTCGCCGTCGATGCGCCAGGCCGGGCATGGTCCTGCCGGGGTGGTGATGGTGATGTCGCGGGCGTGGAGTTCGGCGTCGGCTGGGGTGGCGTAGTAGATGCCGCTCCACGAGGCCCGGTTACCAGCCTTCGGGATGAAGCTGGGCGCTATGCCTGTGATCCTGCGGGCGACGCGAGTGGGTCCGCGATCGTCGATATCGGTGGAGAGCTGTGCCCATCCGCCGTGCTCGAACCAGAGGTTGTAGATGCCGGGTGCGGTGGTCTGCTCGGTGCGGTCGAGCACGATCAGGTCGCCGTCTTCGTCTTGCTCGACTCCTCGGATGGTGAGGTCGAACGTTCGTGGGCCAACGGGTGCGGTGAGTCGGCGCGCGATTGCCCATCCGAGCCCGCCGGCTGCTGTGATCCCGCCGCCAAACGCGATGCGGCCGATCACGATCCGCGCTCCTCGACGCTGGCAACGGGCAGCGTCGTTGCGACGGTGGCGTCGTTTCCTACGAGGTGGCTCTCGGCGCGTTCGAGGAGGTCGCGGTCGTCGGTGCTGATGTCGAAGGTGATGCGGGGGTCGATCATCGCG
>NZ_JROX01000435.1:0-210 GCF_000800955.1 Kocuria sp. ZOR0020 | reverse complement strand
GAGCATTATCTAAAATACTTGTATCCTCATTGATATAAAAAGGACTGATAAGCCTTACTAATTCTTCAGGTTTATATTCTTTTTTATCGTTAGCAAATAGTAGGTCTAATAGATCTCCTGTTTCACTATCAAATATAGGGTACAGGTCAACATAGCGCGTGCATAGCAACTTTTTAATTACTTTCTGCCAAAACTCCATGCTATTGTGTT
>NZ_JROX01000434.1:0-495 GCF_000800955.1 Kocuria sp. ZOR0020 | reverse complement strand
TCTTTAGTGGCATATTCAATTCTGTTCGCAGTGTCGTTAGCGGAGTGTTTAGCGCTCTTGGTGGCTTTGCTTCAAAAGCTTGGGATGCAATTTCAGGTGTATTTAACGGAGTAGCTGATTTCTTTAAGGGAGCGTTTGACGGTGCTAAAGATATAGTTAGCGGAGTATTCGAGGCTTTTGGTAAATTTGCTTCAAATGCTTGGGATGCAATAACAGGAGTATTTAAGGGCATTGGCGACTTCTTTAGCGGAATATTTGGAGGAGTCAAAGATACAATAGACAGCGTTCTTGGAGGTGTAACAGATACAATTAAAAATATCAAAGGTTCAATTGATTGGGTTGCAAGTAAAGTTGGCGGACTATTCAAAGGTTCTATGGTAGTAGGCTTAACAGATGTCAATTTATCTTCTAGCGGTTACGGTTTAAGCACTAACAGTGTATCAAGCGACAATAGAACATATAACACATTTAACGTGCAAGGCGGTGCTGGTCAAG
>NZ_JROX01000053.1:0-2619 GCF_000800955.1 Kocuria sp. ZOR0020 | reverse complement strand
ATGCCTGGAAACAGCGGCTTGTCCGCCATTGACGATCTCCGCAAGACCGGCGCTGCCGTGATCATGCTGACCTCCTTTGCCTTGGACGAGTACGTGTTGGCAGCGCTTGAAGCCGGGGCGGACGGATTTCTGGTCAAATCCGCAGAACCGGCGGAAATCATCAACGCGGTGCACGGCGTGACCCGCGGGGACGCAGTGCTCTCACCGGCTGTCATGCGCACTGTGATCGATCGGGCGGTGCGAACGGGTGCACCGGGGGCGTCGTCGTCGGGAGGAATCCCGGCCACGCCCCCGCACGATCAACCGGACTCCCCACGTCATGCCGGCGACTCCCCCACGTTGCTGGAGCCGCTGACGCGCCGTGAGGAAGACGTGTTACGTCTCTTGGCGGAAGGCCATTCCAATCAGGAAATCGCCAAGAACCTGGTGGTGGCGGAGTCCACAGTCAAGACCCACGTGTCCCACACCCTGGCAAAACTGCAGGTCAGCTCCCGGGTACAGGCCGCCCTGTGGTGGGGCCGTCACGGCGAACGCGCCTGAGTTTGTGGGAGTCCTACAGCAAGTTACGCGCCGGTGTGTGGTCGAATGATCGGTGACGTGCGTTTGAGGACAACAACCCAATACAGTGCTGTGGTTCAGTTCGGACGTTCACCACAGATTGGCCGTCGGTTGCAGGATGGCCGTCCATTGCGGGATGGCCACAGAGAACGGGTTGGCGCACCTGCGCAGCGGATGAGGAGATCGATCACGTGACCGGAGCCCATGAGGCACCCAACGCCACCACCCCCGGCCTTCGTCGTCTGACCAAGGTCCTGATTACCAACCGCGGTGAAATCGCGGTGCGCATCATCCGTGCCGCCCGCGATGAAGGCATTGCCTCCGTTGCTGTGTATGCGGACCCGGACCGGGACGCCATGCACGTGCGGATGGCTGATGAGGCCTACGGCCTGGGTGGCACCACAGCGGCCGATTCCTACCTGATGATCGACAAAATCTTGGACGCTGCCGCCCGCTCCGGTGCTGATGCCATCCACCCCGGATACGGTTTCCTGTCCGAGAACGCAGATTTTGCCGCGGCAGTAATCAACGCTGGTTTGACCTGGATCGGCCCGCCCCCGCATGCCATCGCCTCTCTGGGCGACAAAGTGGCTGCGCGTCGCATTGCGGAGAAGGTGGACGCCCCGCGAGTCCCCGGCACCTCCGAGCCCGTGCAGTCAGCCCAGGAAGTGGTGGACTTTGCAGACCAGCACGGTCTGCCGATCGCCATCAAGGCAGCATTCGGCGGTGGTGGACGCGGTATCAAGGTGGTGCGTGAACGCGAATCCATCACGGAGCTCTACGAATCCGCAGTGCGTGAGGCCACGGCTGCATTCGGGCGCGGCGAGTGCTTTGTGGAGCGGTTCTTGGATTCCCCGCGACACGTGGAAACCCAGTGCCTGGCCGATGCCCACGGCAACGTTGCCGTGATCTCCACCCGTGACTGCTCACTGCAGCGGCGCAACCAGAAACTGGTGGAAGAGGCTCCGGCCCCGTTCCTCAGTGCCGAACAGAACGGCCGCCTCTACGAATCCTCCAAAGCGATCCTTCAGGAAGCGGGTTACCAAGGTGCCGGGACCTGCGAGTTCCTGGTGGGAACCGATGGCACCATCTCCTTCCTTGAGGTCAACACCCGCCTGCAGGTGGAACACCCCGTTTCCGAGGAAGTCACCGGGATCGACCTGGTCCGGGAACAATTCCGTCTGGCCCGCGGCGAGGAACTCGGTTACACGGACCCTGAGGTGCGTGGTCACTCCATTGAGTTCCGCATCAACGGCGAGGACCCCGGACGCAACTTCATGCCCGCACCGGGCACCCTGTCCACCCTGCGCCTGCCCACCGGCCCCGGTGTTCGCATCGATTCCGGTGTGGAGGCCGGGGAGACCGTCTCCGGAAACTTCGATTCCATGATTGCCAAACTGATCGTCACCGGCCGTGACCGTCAGCAGGCTCTGGATCGGTCCCGCCGGGCACTGGCCGAACTCAAGATTGAAGGCATGGCAACGGTGGTGCCCTTTGACCGGGCCGTGGTGGCGAATCCCGCCTTCGCACCGGCCAACGATGAGCCGTTCACCGTGCACACCCGCTGGATCGAAACGGAGTTCGACAACCAGATCGAGCCCTTCTCCAGAACGCCGGAATCCTCGGCAGACCCGGAGGAGCGCCGCAGCGTGGTGGTTGAGGTGGCCGGCAAGCGACTGGAAGTTGTGCTGCCTGCATCCGTCTTGGGCTCCACCAAGGCCTCGGCTCCCGGCGGCACCAAGCCGCGCCGCGAGCGCTCAGGCCGCGGCGGCACCACCAAGGCCACGGGTGATGACCTCACCTCCCCCATGCAGGGCACCATCGTGAAGCTCGCGGTGGACAACGGGGACACCGTGGAGGAGGGCGACACCGTGGTGGTCATCGAGGCCATGAAGATGGAACAGCCGCTCAAGGCCCACAAGTCCGGCACGGTCTCCGGCCTTGACTTCAACCCCGGGGACACGGTCTCCGCCGGAGCGGTTCTGGCCACCATCTCCTGATCCACCCTCTCTGATCCATCCCTTATGAACCACGACGGCGGTGGGCCCGGTTGCGTCACCG
>NZ_JROX01000433.1:0-288 GCF_000800955.1 Kocuria sp. ZOR0020 | reverse complement strand
ATTGGATAGGGTCTACACCGTCAACTGAATCTGTTTCTGATTCTTTTGTTGCTTCTGCTGTTGGTCTCAAATTTGGATAAACGACTACGCGATAACCGTCAACAAATTCCCCTGTAACTTTATCACGCTTACGCCCTTTAATAAGGTATTGAACACATTTCGTTTTCCAATTACCAGTAGGAGACCAACCCAAGCCATTTTCTGTTCTTTGTTGACCTAAAATGTCTTCTTTAAGCGATTGGTCTGTTTGAATGAATACCATTTCGCCTTGAAGTAAGGTAGCACCTT
>NZ_JROX01000432.1:0-659 GCF_000800955.1 Kocuria sp. ZOR0020 | reverse complement strand
ATTTGGCAAGGCTTAGTTGATTGGTTCAGCGGAATTGTACAAGGTGTTCAAAATATTTGGAACGGAATAACAACATTCTTTACTACTTTATGGACAACTGTTGTTACTGGTATTCAAACAGCATGGGCAGGAGTTACAGGGTTCTTCACAGGGCTATGGGACGGAATAGTAAATGTTGTTACAACTGTATTTACAACCATTGCTTCTTTAGTGACAGGTGCTTATAACTGGTTTGTTACAACTTTCCAACCTTTAATTAGTTTCTTTCAATCTATATTTGGGTTAGTTGGATCAGTAATTAATTTAGCATTCCAACTTATATTGGCTATTATTCGCGGTGCTTACCAATTAGTTATCGGAGCGTGGAACGGCATATCAGGTTTCTTTGGTGTAATATTTAACGCAGTTAGTTCAATAGTTTCAACAGTATTTAGCGCCATAGGTAGCTTTGCTGGTTCAGCTTGGGATATACTGGTTGGCGTATGGAATGCAGTTTCAGGCTTCTTTGGCGGTATATTTAACGCTGTAAAATCAGTAGTTTCAACAGTATTTAGTGCAATCGGAAGTTTTGCTTCTAGCGCTTGGGGAGTAGTTTCATCAATATGGAATGCAGTTTCAGGCTTCTTTAGTGGCATATTCAATTCTGTTCGCAGTGTCGT
>NZ_JROX01000431.1:0-1400 GCF_000800955.1 Kocuria sp. ZOR0020 | reverse complement strand
GGCTCATCGCAAATGAGAGTGTAGAAGCGGTCTGAACCCTCCCGTGTCCAGCAGTGCCCGGAGCAGGTAGTGGCCCAGATTCCGGAACCCCAGCGCGGTGCCCCTCAAGTGCTCGAGCCGGCCATTGATCGCCTCCGTCGGCCCGTTGCTCGTGCCAGGCCGGTCGAAGAACGCGAGCACATCAGCAGCCCGGCGTTTCAGCGTTGTCCCCAGCGTGGTCAGTTCGTTCAGCGCTGTCGGCACGCCTGCCGAAAGACTCGCGATGACCGCCCGCAGTCGGTCTCTTCCGCGCGTGCGGTCGGGGTCGCGGTACGCGGCCACGATCCGCTGGTAGACCCACCACGTGACATCGACCTGCGTGTGCTCCTCGGCAGCGAGCACTGTCTCGAGCCTGCCGGTCTGCTTCTTGGTGAGCAGGTTGGCTCCCGTGAGTAGGACACGACGGATGCCGTAGAGCGGGTCCCCGGACCGGCCGCGGTGCCCGAGTGTCTCCTGCTGGATCCGCTGCCGGCACCGCTCCACAGCGCTACCTGCCAGCGCGACGACGTGGAACGGATCCATCACCGGGGTCGCGTCAGGCAGCTCTTCGGTCGCGGCTGACTTGTAGCCGGCGAACCCATCCATCGCGATCTCCTCGACACCAGCGCGCAATGCTTGTGATTGGGCGGCCAGCCAGGTCTTGAACACTTTCTTCGACCGCCCCTCGACGATGTCCAGCAGACGGGAGGGGCCTGTCTTATCGCGGATCGGGGTGAGATCAATGATGACTGTGACGTACTTGCTGCCGAACGGGGTATGCCGCCACACATGCTCATCGACCCCGAGAACCCTCACGCCGTCGAACCTGCTGGGATCATCGACCAGGAGCTGTTGGCCGGTGGCGAGGATCGCGGTGTTGACGGTGTGCCACGCCGCGCCGAGGCCTGCAGCGATTCGACTGATGGACATCCTGTCGATGACGAGGCATTTCAGCGCCCACAGCACCGCCGACCGTGACAGCTTCGCCCGTGGCGCGGCGACCTGGGTGAGGTCTTCCCGCCAGACGCGTATGCAGGTCGGGCATCGGTAGCGGCGGACGCGCACGTGCAGGATCGTGGGGCGCCAGCCGAGCGGGACGTGGACGAGCCGGCGGACCGCGGTTCCGCGAGGAATGCCTTCCGCACCGCACTCGTGGCACCAGGAGTCCTGGAACTCGGTACTGGTGCGGCATTCGAGGACCGCGTGATCGACGTCGACAGCTTGCCCTGTGACAGTCAGGTTGAGGGTATCGAGGAGGCAGAACGCGTCGAGACCAGGGGTCGTGAAGCTAGGCTTGTCCATGTCGAGGTCTTCCGGATGGAGAGTGTAGGAACTTCCATCTTCAGGGAGGCCTCGACGTCTATCCGGGCAACGACACGTGC
>NZ_JROX01000052.1:0-7274 GCF_000800955.1 Kocuria sp. ZOR0020 | reverse complement strand
CCAGGCCCGCCACTGTTCCGGCTGTGCTTCCACCTCGGCCTGCCACCGCGGGAACTGGGCGTCTGCTGCTTCCCGCACGATTCGACCTGACGGGTGACGTGGAAGGTTGTCCTCCGGAAGTCCCCCTTCAGCTGCCAGTTGCCGACCGAGCTGTTCGATCCGCACCCCGAACAACAGTTCACGGATCAATGCCCAGATGCCCAGTACCGGGATCAGCACCAGGGCCGCACCCATGATCTTGCTGACCCACGTTTCTGCGGTCATCAGGATCCACGCGCGTTGCAGGGACAGCGCCAGATAGAAGACCAGCAACGCCACCATGGCAGCCGCCAACGCTTTACCCCGGTTGGTGGATTCCAGCAGTGTGAACACCCCGGCAAAGGCGGCGATCACCAGGACCGTGATTTTGGCCGTGGTGGGGATCGGAAGCAGCCACAGGGTCACCAGAGCCGCACCCAGGACCACCCAGCCCAGCACACGCAGGGAACCCAGACTTCCCGTTCCCGACGACGCCCCCGCGTCCTGCGGATCGCCCGAGTCGGTGGGGCTCACGCGTCCAGGTCCATGAAGTTCTCCAACCCGTGAGTCAGCCCCGGATTGCTTCCCACGCTGCGTACGCCCAGCAGCACCCCGGACATGAAGGAGATCCGGTCGAAGGAATCGTGCCGGATGGTCAGCATCTCCCCCTCGTTGCCCAGCAAGGTCTCCTGATGTGCCACCAGACCGCGCAGGCGCACGGAATGCACGCTGACGTCGTCGATCTTGGCCCCGCGGGCGCCGTCGGGATCCGTTTCCGTGGCATCTGGGGAAGCCCCCAGGCCGGCGGCTCGGCGGGCCTCCCCCACCAGCGCCGCGGTCCGAGCCGCTGTGCCGGAGGGGGCATCCACCTTGTTGGGGTGGTGCAGTTCAATGATCTCCGCCGACTCAAAGAACTTGGCGGCAATGGCGGAGAACCGCATGGCCAGCACAGCACCAATGGAGAAGTTCGGGGCAATCAGCACACCAACACCGGGGTGTGCTTCCAACAACTCGGTGAGCCGGGCCGAGCGCTTCTCATCCCAACCGGTGGTTCCCACCACGCAGTGGATGCCGTTCTCCACGCAGAACCGGACGTTGTCTTCCGTGGCGGTGGGCACCGTCAAGTCAATGGCCACCTGGGCACCGGCAACCAGCAGCTGTTGCAGGGAGTCGTTGTGGTCAATGGTGGCCACCAGTTGGGTGTCACGGGCATTGTCCACGGCACGGACGGCCTCTGATCCCATCCGGCCGTGGGCGCCCAGGACGGCCACCTTGACGGGGTTTGCTGCGCTGCTGTCTTGGCTCATGATCTCTCCTGAAGTCTTTGCTGCTCAGTCTTGTTGGGGTGCCACGATCTGCACCACGGTGGGCCCCTGGGCCAGCTCTCGGGCCAGGGCTTGAACGTGGTCGGGGGTGACGGCTCGCACCCGGTTCAGGGTTTCTTCCAGGTCGTAGAACTCCCCGGTGGTCAGTTCTGCCGATCCCAAACGGGACATGCGGGAACCGGTGTCCTCCAGCGCCAGGACGGTGCCGCCTGCCAATTGACCCACCACCTTGGTCAATTCAGTGTCGCTGATCCCGTGGTGAGCCAATTTGTTGAGCTCATCGGTCATCAACTGCAGCACCTGATCCGTTTTGGCCGGTGCGCAACCGGCGTACATGCCGAAGTAGCCGGCATCCGAGTAAGACCCGGCAAAAGAAAAGGTGTTGTAGGCCAATCCGCGCTTCTCCCGGATCTCCTGGAACAGGCGGGAGGACATTCCACCACCCAGGGCGGCGTTGAGCACAGTCATGTGGTAGCGGCGGTCATCACCGGAGACCAGTCCGGGGCGCCCCACCAGCACATTGGACTGCTCCACGGAACGGTGCAGCTCATGGCGGCCCCACTGGGGCTGCGGCGTGGTGGCATCCACGGAACCACGGGTCCGCCGGGCACGGGCGGTGCCAGGTTTGTAGGCATCCCACCCGGCCGCCGCCATGGAGTGCACCACCATCTCCACCACGGCCTCATGATCCAAGCCACCGGCAGCGGTGACCACCAGGCCCCCGGGTCGGTAGTGGTCCTGGAAGTGCTGCCACACCCGGTCCCGGGGCACTGCCAGGATTTCCTCCGGAGTGCCACCGATCGGACGGGCCAGCGGGTTGCCGTGGAAGACGTGCTCCACAAAGTGTTCAAACGCAACATCGGTGGGATCGTCCTGATCCATGGCCAGTTCTTCCAGGATCACCCCGCGCTCGCGTTCCAGCTCGTCCGGGTCGAGGACCGCTCCGGCCACCATGTCCGTGAGAACATCCACCGCCATGGGCAGCTGCTCGGAGAGCACCCGGGCAAAATAGCACGTGTGTTCCTTGGCGGTGATGGCGTTGGACTCACCACCCACCTGGTCAAAGGCTTCTGCAATCTGCAACGCATTGCGCTTGGCGGTCCCCTTGAACAACAGGTGCTCCAGGAAATGCGTGGAGCCCAGGTGCCCCGGGGCCTCGTCACGGGAGCCAACACCCACCCAGAAGCCCACAGTTGCCGAAAGCAACCCGGGCATGGACTCCGTCAAGATCCGGGTGCCGCAGGGCAGCACCGTGCGGGTGACCACGGCACCGCCGTCGCCGTCGTGGATCACGTGGGTGAAGCCACCGGCAGCAGACGATTCCGTGCCCTCATGACGCCCGGACCCAGCCGGTGCGGTGAGCGGAATCGAGTGAAGCGGTGCCGAGGCGGCAAGCAAGGGAAGGTCAACGACCGTCATACGAGAACTTGTGGCTCCTGTGCAGCGCCAAGGCGCAAAATCAGTGTGGGGTGTGGGGATGGTACCGCGCGGCGCGCGCACCGCCCGCAATGGCCGTCATCCCCGGTGTTCGCAGGGAACACCGGGGATGACGGCGGAACACGGTGGCTGCTGAACCCACAGGACCCAACGGGCCCGGGAATCAGCAGCGCACGTGCGACTCAGGCCTCTTCAGTGGCCTCAGCGTTGTCATCAGCGGCCGCGGACTCGTCCTCGGCAACCACCGGGGACAGCGACAGCTTGCCGCGGTCATCCACCTTGGTGATCTCCACCTGAACCTGCTGGCCCACGGAAACGACGTCCTCGACCTCGTTGACGCGCTTGCCATCGTTGAGCTTGCGCAGCTCCGTGACGTGCAGCAGGCCGTCACGGCCCGGGGTCAGGGACACGAACGCACCAAAGGTGGTGGTCTTGACCACGGTTCCCAGGTAGCGCTCGCCGACCTCCGGAACCTGCGGGTTGGCGATCGCATTGATCGCCGAACGGGCAGCTTCTGCCGAGGGGCCGTCGACGGCGCCGATGTAGACGGTGCCGTCGTCCTCGATGGAGATGTCAGCGCCGGTGTCCTCCTGGATCTGGTTGATCATCTTGCCCTTGGGGCCGATGACCTCACCGATCTTGGACACGGGCACGTTGACCGTGATGATGCGCGGAGCGTGCTCGGACATCTCATCCGGGGCATCGATCGCGGCGTTCAGCACGTCCAGGATGGCCAGGCGGGCCTCACGGGCCTGTCCCAGAGCGGCATCCAGAACGTCAGAGGGAATGCCGTCCAGCTTGGTGTCCAGCTGGATGGCAGTCACAAAGTCCTTGGTGCCGGCCACCTTGAAGTCCATGTCACCCAGGGCGTCTTCAGCACCCAGGATGTCGGTCAGGGCCACGTGGGCGTCCTTGCCGTCAACCTGGCCGGTGACCAGGCCCATGGCAATGCCCGCCACCGGGGCGCGCAGCGGCACACCGGCGTTGAGCATGGACAGGGTGGAGGCACACACGGAACCCATAGAGGTGGAACCGTTGGAGCCCAAGGCCTCGGAAACCTGGCGGATGGCGTACGGGAACTCCTCGCGGGAAGGAACCACCGGAGCCAAGGCGCGCTCGGCCAAGGCGCCGTGACCGATTTCGCGGCGCTTGGGCGAGCCCACACGGCCAGTCTCACCGGTGGAGTACGGCGGGAAGTTGTAGTGGTGCATGTACCGCTTGGACTTCACCGGGGACAGGGAGTCGATCTGCTGCTCCAGCTTGAGCATGTTCAGCGTGGTCACGCCCATGATCTGGGTTTCACCGCGCTGGAAGATCGCCGAACCGTGCACGCGGGGCAGGATTTCCACCATGGCGGTCAGCTCTCGGATGTCCTTGGGGCCACGGCCGTCAATGCGCACGCCATCGCGCAGAATGCGCTGACGCACGGTTTCCTTGGTCAGCTTCTGGTAGGCGTCGTTGACCTCGTTCAGGCGGTCAGCGAACGGCTTGCCCTCACCGGTCAGATCAGCCAGCACGGACTGGTGCAGTTGGTCCGTGGCGTCCTCGCGCTCCTGCTTTCCGGCAATCGCGTAGACCTCTGCCAGGCGATCACCTGCAGCGTCCTTGACGGCGGCAGCGACGTCGTCGCCGTGGCCACCGAAGTACGGCAGCTCCATCGCGGGCTTGCCGGCGCGGGCCTTCAGATCCGACTGTGCCTCACACAGGGCCTTGATGAACGGCTTGGAGGCCTCCAGGCCCTCGGCCACGATGTCCTCGGATGGCGCCACGGCGCCGGAGGAGATCAGGTCCCAGGAGTTGTCGGTGGCTTCAGCCTCAACCATCATGATGGCCACGTCTTCCGTGCCATCTGCGGCAGTCACCACGCGACCGGCAACGGCCATGTCGAACACGGCGTTCTCCAGCTGGGAGTGCTTGGGGAAGCAGACCCACTGGTGGGTGCCGTCGGCCTGGGCGATCAATGCCAGTCGCACGCCGCCGACCGGGCCGCCGAAGGGGGCACCGGACAGGGTGGTGGACATGGATGCGGCGTTGATGGCCACGGTGTTGTAGATCTCGTCCGGGTCGATGGCCAGGACGGTCACGACCACCTGGACCTCGTTACGGATGCCCTTGTCGAAGCCGGGGCGCAACGGACGGTCGATCAGGCGGCAGGCCAGGATCGCGTCCGTGGACGGGCGGCCTTCGCGGCGGAAGAACGAGCCGGGGATACGGCCCTCCGCGTACATCCGCTCCTCGACGTCCACCGTCAGCGGGAAGAAGTCGAAACCATCGCGGGGCTTCTTGCCGATCGCGGTGGTGGACAGCAAGGTGGTGTCGTCGTCGATGGACACCAGGGTGGAACCGGCAGCCTGCTGAGCCAGCAGTCCGGTTTCAAAACGCACAACGCGCTTGCCGTAGCGGCCGTTGTCAATGACGGCCTCAGCGAACTGAATCTCGGGACCCTCCACGGGTCACCTCCATTTCATGTGGGGTTACTTGTCTCTTGCGCAGTTCCCACGTCTCCCGCGCTCGGCCATCGATCGAAGCCCACGGCGCTCCCCGCGTGAAAACGTGGGATTCCGTAGGCCACTGTCGAGGACCGCCACTCGGGTCTCTGCGGGCTCACTGCGCTGCACGACGACGCCCTGGCGGGTGCCGTCTGCGTCCTCGCCTCACGGCGATGACAGGTGGTGCACTCTCAAGCCTGTCAGGTTGGTGGCGATTCGCCACGGATTTGAGGCTGAGAATTCACTGCGGGCCGCTGAAGTCTCAGCGCCCAGGTAGGGCTCGAGGCGGGGTTCCACCCGATTCAACGGGCCGAACCCCGCCTCGGCTCAAGACGGTGATCAGCGGCGCAGGCCGAGGCGCTCGATGAGCGCACGGTAGCGCGTGATGTCGGTGTCACGCAGGTAGGTCAGCATGCGACGACGGCGACCAACCAGGGCCATCAGGCCGCGGCGGGTGTGGTGGTCGTGCTTGTGCATCTTCAGGTGCTCGGTGAGATCCGAGATGCGACGGGACAGAACAGCGATCTGGACCTCGGGAGAACCGGTGTCACCCTCGTGAGTCGCGTATTCCTTGATGATTTCCTGCTTGACGGCTGCGTCAAGGGCCATGATGAACTCCTAATGTTCAGTGCCGTGTGGCCCGGGCACGATTCTTCATGCCGGGTCCCTGATGGCATGGCGTGAGCCAGCATCAGGGGGTCCGTCCACCACGGACTGCAGGCGGACCGCCGACCATCCTAGCAAACATGGCACAGGTGCTGTTTGGGCCGTGGGTCACCCGGGTGGCCTGTCGGAGAAACCTGGGCACGGGAAAGTGCACCATTCCGGCGGTCCAACGCATTTTCCCGTGCCCAAGTCGAGTCGACGACGCTTGAGACAGCTCACTGATGGGCAGAATGGTAGTCAGGACACCCAGCACCGACCGGAAGGCATCCCATGAGTCACTCCACGCACGAGCCAGCACCGCAGAGCAAGGCAGCCACCAACACCGCCCAAGAGCCGGAGATCGAGTACGACCAGGAGAAGATCGACCAAGCAGGCCGGGAAGCAGAGAAGCAGGAGGACTTCTTTGACGATCACGAGTTCAACAAGGACCTCTCCGACCAAGTGGGGGTGGCTGACCGGCGGCACACCCTCCATGACGGCAACACCATCCCTCCCATCGGCCTGGGCACTGCCCGGATGGACAACGGAGTGGCTGAGGGTGTGGTGTACGAGGCCCTGACCGCAGGGTTCCGCCTGATCGACACCGCCGCCAATTACCAGAACGAATCCGGTGTGGGCCGCGCGCTCAAGGACTCCCTGCTGCCGCGCGAGGACCTGTTCGTCACCACCAAGCTCCCGGGCCGGGATCACGGCACGGATTCCGTCCGGCGTTCCTTGGAAGGATCCCTGCAGCGCCTCCAGTTGGAGAAGGTGGACCTCTACCTGATCCACTGGCCCAATCCACAGCGCGGTCTCTACGTGGAGTCCTTCCGGACCATGTTGGAGTTGCGGGAGGAGGGTCTGATCGGCTCGGTGGGTGTTTCCAACTTCACCCCGGAGATGGTGGATGAACTGATTGCCAAGGTGGGTGAGGCTCCTGCGGTCAACCAGGTGGAGTTGCAGCCGCAGTTCCAGCAGGAAGCCCTGCGCGCCCATCACCATGGTCACCGGGTTCTGGTGGAGGCCTGGGCTCCGCTGGGTCACGATTCCAAGGTCATCAACCACGAATGGATCCAGGAGATCGCCGCAGATCAGGGA
Source organism: Kocuria sp. ZOR0020 (assembly GCF_000800955.1). Taxonomy (NCBI): domain Bacteria; kingdom Bacillati; phylum Actinomycetota; class Actinomycetes; order Micrococcales; family Micrococcaceae; genus Kocuria; species Kocuria sp. ZOR0020. The sequence continues at coordinate 262 of NZ_JROX01000052.1, read as the reverse complement.
CGCACCCCCGCCCAGGTCATCTTGCGCTGGCACATCCAGAACGGCGTGGTGCCCATCCCCAAGACCTCCAAGCCCGGACGCATGGCGGAGAACCTGGACGTCTTCGGCTGGGAACTCAGTGCAGAACAGATGCACCGCATCAAGCTGTTGCACACCGGCCTCTCGGCCTCCGGACTCGACCCCTGGGAGCACGAGGAGCTCTGACCCACGCCAGGAACCACTCCCCTGACCACGTACGACGGCGGCGCACCGAGCAACCGGT
>NZ_JROX01000430.1:0-285 GCF_000800955.1 Kocuria sp. ZOR0020 | reverse complement strand
GCCCCGCCGAAGGACGACAAGAAGCATGCGGCGTGGTGGCGCGCCGCCCGCACGATCGCGGCCTACCGCGACCGCTACCAGGTCACCGACAACCGGAACCCGCTCGGTCCGGCGGCAGAGAGCACCAGCCAGAAGATCGACGCCGCACGAGCACGCGTCGCACTCAACCGCGCACGGTCCATCACCAGCGACAACCCGACGAAGAACCAGGTGAGGCCGAACGCCGTGACCCGATCCGCACCGCGCCTGTGACCACCCCGGCTCGCAGCGGCAGGAGAAAGGTTG
>NZ_JROX01000429.1:0-238 GCF_000800955.1 Kocuria sp. ZOR0020 | reverse complement strand
GATGTTCTTTCCCACAAGCTTGTAAGAAGCAATCCCTCACCAGTTTATCTTGCATCCGTGAAGACATTGACCAGCCTACAATCTTACGTGAAAAAACGTCGATATTCACGGCTAAGTATAAGGTGCCTTCTTTGGTAGGGATATAGGTCATGTCTCCCAGCCATACTTTATTAGGAGCTGTTGCTTTAAAGATCTGATAAATTAAATTGGGTCTTGAAAGCGAAGCTCCTTTTCTGTT
>NZ_JROX01000428.1:0-875 GCF_000800955.1 Kocuria sp. ZOR0020 | reverse complement strand
AGCCAGACCCTGCCGTAGCGCCAGAACCAGCCGGTGCCGGCCAGGCCACGGAGGCCGCCACCTTGCAGCAGCGCGTCCGGGACAGCGTCCTGCGGCGTCTGGAGGCTGCAGCGGCCTTTCAGCAGCGCGTGGGTGGTGTGAAGGTGGACTGGTCCAAGACCTCCCGCAAGCCCCGGCGTTCCTCCAACTCCAGCGCCGATCGCCTGGCGCGCATGTTGGAGATCGTGCGCTACGTCTACGGTCATCAGGGCGTTGCCCTGGACGACGTCGCCGCACACGTTGAGGCCTCCACAGAACAGGTGGTGGAGGATCTGACCACGTTGTTCGTCTGCGGCCGCCCTGGACACACCCCGGACCAGCTGATTGAGGCGTCCTGGGATGAAGGCACAGTCACAGTGGGCAATGCCGATGAGATCTCCTCACCCGTCCGCCTGACCCAGCCAGAAGCCTCTGCCCTGCTGGTGGGGCTGCAAACTCTGCGCTCCCTTCCCGGGGAACACACGCCTGCCATTGAATCCGCCCTGCGCAAAGTGGCGGAGGCCGCCGGTGAACCTGCCGCGGTGGCCGAAGCCGTGGGTGCCCGCCCGGATGAGACCTTTGTGGCTCTGGCCGTGGCAGCCCAAGAGGCCCAGGCGCCCGTGACCGATCACGAGGACTCCTCGGCCGTGGCGGCTACCGTCCGCCACGCGATCGACGCCAAGCAGCGGTTGTCCATCAGCTACATCGTGGCCTCCCGGGATGAAGTCACGCAGCGGGAGATCGACCCCCTGCGTCTGGTCTCGGCCAACTCCCACTGGTACGTCCTGGCCTGGTGCGCCCGCGCCCAGGACTTCCGGGACTTCCGCCTGGACCGCATCCGCTCCGCCGTGGCGGTG
>NZ_JROX01000427.1:0-206 GCF_000800955.1 Kocuria sp. ZOR0020 | reverse complement strand
ACTGGAACCAGAGACTTTAAGATATTCTATCGGGTATCAAGTCATGGCTAAATAATCAACTAGCAATTCGGGTATTATTATTAATAGAATCAATTATTTAAGACGAATTAATAAAAAATATAGAAAGAGAAGTTTATGATGTATTCAAAATTCATATCATTTTTAAAACAAATTCCTCTCCCGATATGTGGCTTAAATAATTGATT
>NZ_JROX01000426.1:0-1336 GCF_000800955.1 Kocuria sp. ZOR0020 | reverse complement strand
AACTCTACTTTATCCATTATTACTTTTTCCTCCTAGACTAATATATATAATACAACATTTCACTATCTATACTTCTATCATACCTAAAATATTTATGATTATTCTTACATTTTGGTAGTGTAAAATAAGTTGTGTAAACACAAAAAGGAATAAATCCGTTATAGTAGAGTTGCGAAACATTACTAGAAAGAGATTTATTCCTATGACTCAGTTTACCACAGAACTACTTAACTTCCTAGCCCAAAAGCAAGATATTGATGAATTTTTCCGTACTTCTCTTGAAACTGCTATGAATGATCTGCTTCAAGCAGAGTTATCAGCCTTTTTAGGGTATGAACCTTACGATAAAGTAGGCTATAATTCTGGGAATAGTCGTAACGGAAGCTATTCACGGCAATTTGAAACCAAATATGGGACTGTTCAGTTGAGCATTCCTAGAGATCGTAATGGGAACTTTAGTCCAGCTTTGCTTCCCGCTTATGGACGTCGAGATGACCACTTGGAAGAGATGGTTATCAAACTCTATCAAACCGGTGTAACGACTCGAGAAATTAGTGATATCATCGAGCGAATGTATGGTCATCACTATAGTCCTGCCACAATTTCTAATATCTCAAAAGCAACTCAGGAGAATGTCGCTACTTTTCATGAGCGAAGCTTAGAAGCCAATTACTCTGTTTTATTTCTTGACGGAACCTATCTTCCATTAAGACGTGGAACCGTTAGTAAAGAATGTATTCATATCGCACTTGGCATTACACCAGAAGGACAGAAGGCTGTTCTTGGATATGAAATCGCCCCAAATGAAAACAATGCTTCTTGGTCCACCCTGTTAGACAAGCTTCAAAACCAAGGAATCCAACAGGTTTCTCTTGTAGTGACCGATGGCTTCAAGGGGCTTGAACAGATTATCAGTCAGGCTTACCCATTAGCTAAACAACAACGTTGCTTAATTCATATTAGTCGAAATCTAGCTAGTAAAGTGAAACGAGCAGATAGAGCGGTTATTCTGGAGCAATTTAAAACGATTTATCGTGCTGAAAATTTAGAAATGGCAGTGCAAGCTTTAGAGAACTTTATCGCCGAATGGAAACCAAAGTATAGGAAAGTCATGGAAAGTCTGGAGAATACGGATAATCTTTTAACTTTTTATCAGTTTCCCTACCAGATTTGGCACAGCATTTATTCGACAAACCTCATTGAGTCTCTTAACAAAGAAATCAAACGTCAAACGAAAAAGAAGGTTCTTTTTCCTAACGAGGAGGCTCTGGAACGTTACTTAGTTACTTTGTTTGAAGATTATAATTTCAAGCAAAGTCAACGCATCCATAAAGGG
>NZ_JROX01000051.1:0-20706 GCF_000800955.1 Kocuria sp. ZOR0020 | reverse complement strand
CCCCCTTGGGGGTGGGGGTTTGTGGTGGGGTGTGCTGGTGCTGGGTTGTTGAGTGCCCCTGTGCCTTGTGCCCTGTGGGTGTGCTGGTTGAGTGGTCAGTTTCCTGGCCCATCAGTGTTGATGGGCCGGGAAACTGACAACTGAACGGGTATGGGCCAGGAAACTGACCACTGAACAGAGACCAACCAGGCAAGCAACCACTCAGCGTGGGTTGGACGATGATTGTGGTGACCCCGGGGAGCCAGCACAGATCAGGAATCTGAGCACTGAATGCGGATCCACCATGACTGACCACTCCACGCGCATGTACCGGCACCGCGGTGCGGACGTGGAGGTGGGGATGGAGTCCTGTGAACCCGGCTCAGCAGAGATCAACAACGCCGCCGTGGTTCCCGGAGTCTGGGAACCACGGCGGCGTCGTCGTTGGTGGGTGGGGAAGACCCTCAGGAAGCGGCGGGAGCGGGTTCCGTGGCGGGTTCGAGCTTCTGTTCGCGGTCGCCAAAGAACTTGTTGATGGCCACGGCAATGGCGCCGTCGCCGGTCACGTTGCACGCGGTACCAAAGGAATCGATGGCGACGTAGGTGGCGATCATGATGGAGATCATGGTGTCGTCAAAGCCGAGCATGGATCCCAGCAGGCCCACCGCAGCCATGATGGCGCCACCGGGGACGCCAGGGGCTGCCACCATGGTGATGCCAAGCATGAAGATGAAGCCGATGTACGTACCGGGATCGATGTCCCGGCCCATGAACATCATGACGGCAACGCTGAACAGCACGATCTTCAAGGTGGAGCCGGCCAGGTGAATGGTGGCGCACAGTGGGACGGTGAATCCGGCGACGTCCTCCCGGACGCCGTTCTTGAGGGTGCACTGCAGCGTCACGGGAATGGTGGCTGCTGAGGAGGACGTGCCGAGTGCGGTGAAGTAAGCCGGCAGCATGTTGCGCAGCAGCTTGAATGGGTTGCGCCCAGCAATGGCGCCTGCCACCGAGTACTGCAGCACCAGATACAGGACAGTCAGCGCAAAGGCCACGATGACCACTCGAATGAAGGTGTTGATCACGGTGCCGATCTGACCGTTCATGGTCAGGCTCAGGAACGCGCCAAAGATGTAGATCGGCAGCAACGGGATGATCACGGAGATCACGATCTTCATGATGATGTTGCGCAGTTCCTCCAGCCCTCGGTGCAGGGTGTCGCCCTTGATGAGGGTGATTCCCACGCCAATGCAGAAGGCCAAGAGCAATGCCGTCATGATGTCCATGGGTGCCGGCATGGCGACTTCGAAGAACGGGGTCAGGAAGTGCTCGGAAGGATCAGCAAATGAGGACAGATTGCGTTCGCCCAAGAGCGTGGGGAACAGCGCCGTGGCCGTGCCATAAGCAAGCAACCCGGCAATGATGGTGGAGGCGTAGGCGATACCTGCGGTGATCAGCAGCCACTTTCCGGCGCCGCGACCCAGGTCCGCAATGGCGGGTGCCACCAGGGCCAGGATCAGCACCGGGATGATGAAGCCCAGGAAGTTGCTGAAGAGCCCGTTGAAGGTGGTGAAGACACGGGCAAGTCCCTCGGGGAAGAACAAGCCGCAGATGACTCCCAGGATGATGCCTGCGATCACCCGGGGCAGAAGAGGAGTGAAGATGCGTTTGAGCATGGATAGATCATGAGTGCCTGGGCGTTCATACGCCAAAGTGGTGCCGTGAGTTAACCCTGTGATCCCTGTCTCCAGCGGTGCTGGTCACCCAGAACGTCCTGGATCCAATGGCTCTGGACCCAGGTCAGTCTGGAGCGGGCTTGTAGACTGGCCCGAATGAATTGAGCCCGGCAGGTCTGACAGACCTGGGCCGAGCGAACACATGCGTTGTGCACATAGAGGTTTTGAGTCACCACCTCCGGTGGTGCGTTGAGGAGAGACATGTCCGATTCCCGTTCCCAGGGGTCCCAGGACCGCAATCGCCGCGATGGAGACCGCCAGGGCGGTGCCCGCGGATCCTATGGCCGTGATGGTGGCCGCGACTCGGGGCGTGGCGGCTACGGTCACGATTCCGGGTCCGGCGGGTACGGTTCCCGCGGCGGGCGTTCAGAGGGCCGGGGCGGACCGCGGCGCAACAACGACGGCGGTCGTGGCTTCTCTGGCGGTGACCGCTCGGGGCACCGGCGGGATGACCGTGATGGGCGCGGTGATTCCCGTGGATCCCGGGACAACCGTGGCGGTTGGGAGAACCGGCGGGAGGATCGCCGGGGTCAAGACGGACGGTCATCCGATCGGCGTGACGATCGCCGTGGGGGCTACCGGGACCAGCGTGAGAACCGAGGCGATCGCAACAATGACCGCCGTGATGATCGCGGCGGCTACCGCGGCGAGCGGTCGGATGCACCCGCACGCCGCGAAGGTGGTGAGCGCTGGCAGCCTCGCCAGGGCGGCCGGGACAGTGGACGTCCTGATTCACGCAGCCGGTGGGAAAGTGGACGTCGGGATGAACGGCGCATCGAACGATTTGGTCGCCGGTTCCAGGGCGATGGCCAACGGCGCAGCTGGGATGACCGCGACCAGGGGAACCGCGACGGTGCCGACCGCGGTGAGCGCACCTATAATCGCGATGATCGCCGCGGTGACAGCCACAGCAGGGATGGCTACCGCGGTGACCGCCGTGACGACCGGGGTGCTGCACGACGCGACGACCGGGGCGGTTCACGCCGCGATGACCGCCGCTACGATCGCCGTGATGCTAGGGGCTCGGAGGGCCGCGACGGCCAGCGCAGTGACTTCCGTGGTTCTGACCGGCGCGACGATCGCCGTGATGACCGGCGCGACGATCGCCGGGGTGGCTTCCGTGGTGGTCGTTCGGACGACCGCCAGGGTGGATTCAACCGCGACGGCCGGGACGGCCGTCGGGATGGACGGTGGGAGGACCGCCGGGACGATCGTGGGGAGGATCGTGGGGGCCGTCGGGGTGATGACCGCCAGGGCGGATTCAACCGTGACCGTCGGGATGGCCAGCGGGATGATCGCCGCACCCAGGACCGCTTCCGGGACGACGCCGACCGCAAGCCCCGGATCCCGGCGCCCGAGCTGGACGAGGATGTCACCGGTGACGAGCTGGACCGGGTGACTCAGCACCAGATCCGTTCCTTGGAGGCCACCAATGCGGAGGGCGTGTCCAAGCACCTGGTGATGGTGGGTCGTTACATCTACGACGATCCCGCCTTTGCGCTGGAGCACGCCCGCTACGCCGTCAGCCGTGCCGGCCGTGTGGCTGCTGTCCGCGAAGCAGCGGCTGTGGCTGCTTATGAGAACGAGGAGTACCACGAGGCTCTCAAGGAGTTCCGCACCTACCGGCGGATGACCGGTGACGACTCACATCTGCCGCTCATGGTCGATTGTGAGCGAGCTCTGGGCAAGGCGGACAAGGCCCTGGAACTGGCCACATCGGAAGCCGTGGAGAACTTGGACAAGAACGCCAAGGTGGAGTTGGCGATCGTCGTCGCTGGTATCCGCCGGGACCAAGGGGACTTGGACGGCTCCCTGAAGGCACTGGAGATCCCGCAGTTGGACCGTAACCGTGGCTTCAGCTACAGCCCTCGGCTCTTCCGTGCCTACGGTGAGGCGCTGCGGGGAGTGGGGCGTGAGCGTGAGGCTGCGGCTTGGGACCGGCAGGCGGTGGTGGCCGAGGCTGCATTGGGTCTGGGGCAGTTCAGCGAGCCGGAGATCTTTGACCTGGTGGGTGAGGAGCCCGAACCCGCCGAAGGCATCGCATTGGATGCAGAATCCGCCCCTGACGGTGAATCCACCTACCTGAACGACGACGCCGCCGCGCCCTCCGACGCAGAAGCGACCACGGCTGCGGAGGACGAACTGGGAGCGGAAGCTGAACAGGAGGACACGGAACCGGAGGCCGAACCGGCCGCTGAATCAGGCGTGGCCGATGCTGAGGCAACCGCCGATTCTCCTGACGCTCAAGCAAAGGCAGCAGCGCCTGCGGAGCGCGGTGATGAAGGAGAACCCGGTGAGCGCTGATCGGCTGATCGGCCGCTTTGACGCGGTGCTCTCCGACCTGGACGGTGTGGTCTATGCCGGACCGCATGCCATCCCTGGGGCACCGGAGGCCCTGGAATCGGTCAAAGCCGCGGGGATCCCGGTGGTGTTCGTGACCAACAACGCGTCGCGTTCCGTGGAGCAGGTTGCTGAACATCTGAGTGAGTTGGAGGTTGCCACCACCGGCGAGCAGGTGATCAGCTCCGCACAGGCGGCCGCCGTGGTGCTGAAGAACAAACTGGATCCCGGTGCCAAGGTGATGATCACAGGTTCCCAGGCCCTGGCACAGATCGTGCGCGATGCCGGTTTGGAGCCGGTGTGGGGGCAGGAGGACCAGCCTCAGGCCGTGGTGCAGGGCTTTGATCCTGGGCTTGGCTGGAAGGATCTGGCCGAAGCTGCCTTTGTGTTGGCGGACTCGGAGGTGTTGTGGGTGGCCACCAACACGGACGGCTCCATCCCGCAGGCCCGCGGCATCGCTCCGGGCAACGGCACGTTGGTGGCTGCAGTCCGCTCGGCCACCAAACGCGACCCTTTGGTGGCGGGCAAGCCGGAGGCCCCGATCTTCACGGCCGGGGCGCAGCGCGTGAATGCTCAGAACCCTGTGGTGATCGGCGACCGCTTGGACACGGACATCCTGGGTGGCAACCGCGCAGGGTTTGCCACCATTGCCGTGCTCACCGGCGTGGACACCCTGGAGTCCATTCTGGGCGCGGTCACGGCGGAACGTCCGCAGATCGTGATCAATGAACTCTCCGAACTCTTTGAACCTCTCACCGAGGCTGAGTTGGTCACTGCCGCGACCGGCGATTCTCACGACGACGACGCCGCGTCCCCTGTTGAAGCGCGCTGCAAAGGTGCGTGGGCCCAGGCTCATGACGGCGGCCTGACCGTGCACGGTGACCGTGATGACCTCAACGCCTGGCGGGCGGCCATGGCGGCCTGGTGGGATTTGAACCCGGAGGTCACCACGGCGCACGTTCCTGAGATCACGTGGGAATCGGCGTGAGCGGATCACCGAAGTTCACCCCCACCGGACACGCCGGGGCGGACAAGGTGCTGCAGGAACTCCAAGTGCTGGGGGAGCGCCCGGTTCATGACCACGCTGTCGCCTACCAGGCCGCGCACCAGGAGCTGACCGTTGTGTTGGACGCCCCCGTCAATGCCGTACCTGCCCGCGATGAGTGATATCCTCCGGCTGGACCGAGCTCTGGTTGATCGTGGCCTGGCCCGGTCCCGCACCCAAGCCGCGCAGTGGATCGCTGACGAGCGGGTGGAGGTGGGCGGCGTCGTGACCGTGAAAAGCGCGTTGAAGATCACTGCGGATCAGGCGATCACGGTGCGCCCGGCAGACGGCCCGGAGTACGTGAGCCGTGCGGGGCACAAACTGGCTGGAGCCTTGGAAGCGTTTGCGGAGATCTCCGTGGAGGGCAAGCGGTGTTTGGATGCCGGTGCCTCCACAGGCGGGTTCACGGATGTGTTGCTGCGCCGGGGCGCGCGCCAAGTGGCCGCCGTGGACGTGGGCCACGGGCAGCTGGTGGAGATCCTGCGTGCAGACCCCCGGGTGCAGGTTTTTGAAGGCGTGAACGTTCGTTACATGGACCCGGCGCTGATTGGTGGGCCGGCAGCCCTGACGGTGTGCGATCTGTCCTTCATTTCTCTGAAGCTGGTGGTGGAACCCCTGACGCAGGCCACGCAGCCCGGTGGGGATCTGATTCTGATGGTCAAACCGCAGTTCGAGGTGGGACCTGAGCGTTTGGGCCGCACCGGGGTGGTGACCAGTGAGGACCAACGGCAGGAGGCCGTTGAGGGAGTGGTGGCTGCCGCCCGGGCCGCAGGTCTGGTTGACCGTGACCGGGCGCGTTCTCCCTTGCCAGGCCAGGACGGCAATCACGAATTCTTCCTCTGGCTGAGCCGTCCTCAGGCCGGTTGAGGCTGTGTTGTCACAGGGAACACGTAGGCTGGAGCCCATGACTGATGACACGTCCGGCGAGCACGCGGCAACCATCCGCCGTGTGCTGGTGCTGGCCCACATGGGGCGTGCCGAGGCAAGACTGGCTGCGGAGCAAACCGTCCAACAGCTGCACGAGGCCGGTTTGCGTCCCGTGCTCACGGAGGAGGACCGCCGGGCACTGGCAGATGCCACCAACGGTCAGTCCATGCCGCCGGTGGACCTGCTGCCCGCGGACTGTGAACTCAAGGACCTGGAACTGGTCATGGTCCTGGGTGGGGACGGCTCCATCCTGCGTGCCGCTGAACTGATCCGGGACGTGGACGTTCCGCTGCTGGGGGTGAATCTGGGGCACGTGGGGTTCCTGGCGGAATCCGAGCGTGCCGGGCTGGGTGAGACCGTGGAGGCCGTGGTGGGTGGACGCTACACGGTTGAGGACCGCATGGCCCTGGACGTGGCGGTCTGGCAGGAGGGCAAGAAGGTCCTACACACATGGGCCCTGAATGAGGCCTCCATTGAAAAGGGTGACCGGGAGAAAATGCTGGAGGTGGTCACTGAGATCGACCGCCGCCCCATTTCCAGTTTTGGTTGTGACGGCGTCATCCTGGCCACCCCCACGGGTTCCACCGCTTATGCGTTTTCAGCCGGTGGCCCCGTGGTGTGGCCGGAGGTGGAGGCGTTGTTGATGGTTCCGCTCTCCGCCCACGCGTTGTTCTCCCGCCCCATGGTGGTGGCACCCACCTCCATGATGGCCGTGGAGGTGCTGACCCGCACCGATGCCCGCGGCGTGCTGTGGTGTGACGGCCGCCGGACCGTTGACCTGCCACCCGGCTCCCGGATTGAGGTCACCCGTTCCCCGCGTCCGGTCTCCCTGGCCCGAATGCATTTGACCCCGTTCTCCGAGCGCCTGGTGCGCAAGTTCGAGCTGCCCACGGTGGGATGGCGCGGTCCACGCGGGCAGGTGGTGGACTCAGGCCCACCCACCACCGCGCTGCCGATCGTGCAGCCCACCTACAACCAGCCCACAGTGGAGGGTCAGCGCATCCCTGTGGGCCGGGAAATCACTCCGGACCTTTACGACGACGCCGACCGCCAAGGCGGTCCCGCGACCGGTGGCCACTCGGCGGATGACTCTGCCTGGGACAACTCCCCGGCAACCAGTTCCAGGCCAAGCAGCTCTGCCGCCGGTGGAGGTGATGGCTTGTGATCGAAGAGATCCACATCCGGGATCTGGGTGTCATCACCGATGCCGTCCTGCCCTTGGGACCCGGGCTGAGCATCCTTTCCGGTGAGACCGGTGCCGGCAAGACCATGGTGGTCACGGCACTGGGCATGTTGTTGGGCAGGCGCACCGACGCCGGAGCCGTGCGCACCGGGGCGGAGAAAGCCTTGGCCGAGGCCGTGGTCACCGTTGCTTCCGATCACCGTGCAGTGGCACTGGTGGAGGATGCCGGCGGAGATGTGGACCGTGACGCCGATGCCGCACCGCAGACTGCCACGCTGCAGCTGAGCCGCACCGTGGCTGCCGGTGGGCGCTCGCGGGCCCACGTGGGTGGCCGCAGCGCACCCGTGGCGCGTCTGGGGGAATTGGGGGAGACCCTGGTTGCCGTTCACGGCCAGTCCGATCAGCTTCGGTTGACGTCCGCGGCAGCGCAGCGTCACGCCCTGGACACCTATGCCACGGTGCACGCAGCCGATGACTTCCCGCAGCTGTTGGCCGCTTACCGGCAGACGTTGGAGGACTACCAGGAGGTGTCCTCCCAACTGACAGAGATCCGGGACAAGGTGCGGGAACGTGCCCTGGAAGCCCAGAGCCTGCAGATGGCGCTGGAAGAAATCGACACTGTGGACCCGCAGCCCGGTGAAGACACTGAGCTGGATGCCGAGTCCCAAAAACTCACCCACCTGGAAGCACTGCGCTCAGCGGCCACCACGGCCCAGGCAGCACTCAACGGGGGAGATCTCGATCCGGATGCACCGTCCGCCGTCGTTCTGATTGCCGCAGCCCAGCAGGCACTGGACCAGGAATCGGATGCGGACCCGGAACTGGAGGACCTGGCCAAGCGTGTGCGGGAACTGGCGGTGCTGGTCAATGACGTCTCCGCTGACCTCTCCGGCTACGCCTCCGGTTTGGATGAGGACGGCCCGGCGCGGTTGGCCCAGGTGGAGTCCCGGCGGGCGGCCCTGCGTTCCCTGACCCGGACCTACGGGGCTGACATCACCGAGGTCTTGGAGTTCGCGGACACGGCGCGCACCCGCCTGGGAACGTTGGTGGAGGATCCGCAGCGTGAAGAGGAGTTGGCAGCGCGTCGGGGCGAGTTGGCCACCGAACTGGAGGCGCAGTCCCTGGCACTGACGGACAAACGCCTGGCAGCAGCAGCTGAACTCAGTGAAGTTGTCCGGGCCGAACTGGCCGCTCTTGCCATGCCCAATGCCGCGCTGGTGGTCAGTGTGACTCCCACAGAGAACTTTGGTCGACACGGCCGGGATCGTGTGGAGTTCCTGCTGCGTCCCCATGCTGAGGCCACACCGCGTCCGCTGGACAAGGGGGCATCCGGCGGTGAGCTCTCCCGCCTCATGCTGGCGCTGGAAGTGGTTCTGGCCGCCGTGGATCCGGTGCCCACGTTCGTGTTTGACGAGGTTGACTCCGGTGTGGGTGGCAAGGCCGCCGTGGAGATCGGGCGGAGATTGAAAATGCTGGCACAGCACGTCCAGGTGCTGGTGGTCACCCACCTGCCCCAGGTGGCGGCTTTTGCGGATCAACACATCCTGGTCTCCAAGAGCTCTGACTCCACCGTGTCCGATGTCCGGGTCCTGGATCGGGACGAACGAGTGGTGGAGCTGGCGCGAATGTTGGCCGGCCACGAGGACTCCCAGGCGGCCCGCGATCACGCCCGCGAACTTCTGGATGCTGCAGTGGTGTAGGCCAAAAGCAGTGTGGTCAGTCCGAACAAGCAGGGCTCTGGCCCCGAAGAGCTCAGTGCTACCGGCATCACAGGCCTGAAACCGAAATTCCCCTCATGTCCGAACCCCTCCAGTGATAGGCTCGAATTCCGTGGTGAACGCAAACGACGCCGCCTCGACGGCAGGCCAGACGCAGACCGAGACCTCAGCCCCCGCAAAGGTCACCCGCCAGATCTTTGTCACGGGAGGTGTTGCCTCGTCCCTGGGCAAGGGACTGACGGCATCCTCACTCGGCATGATCCTCAAGGCCCGTGGCCTGAAGGTCACCATGCAGAAGTTGGATCCCTACCTCAACGTGGATCCCGGCACTATGAACCCCTTCCAGCACGGTGAAGTTTTTGTCACCGACGACGGCGCCGAGACCGACCTGGACATTGGGCACTACGAACGGTTCCTGGACGAAAACCTGGATGCCTCCTCCAACGTGACCACCGGACAGGTGTACTCCACGGTGATCGCCAAGGAACGCCGTGGCGAGTACCTGGGCCAGACCGTTCAGGTGATCCCGCACATCACGGATGAGCTCAAGGCCCGGATGCGCTGGCACGCCGACCACCCGCCGGAAGGTGAAGAGGCCCCGGACATCATCATCACGGAGATCGGTGGCACCGTGGGTGACATCGAATCCCAGCCGTTCATCGAGGCCGCCCGGCAGGTCCGCCGGGACATCGGGCGCAAGAACGTGTTCTACCTGCACGTCTCCCTGATCCCGTTCATCGGCCCGTCCGGTGAGCTCAAAACCAAGCCCACCCAGCACTCGGTGGCTGCCCTGCGCAACCTGGGCATCCAGCCGGATGCCCTGGTGCTGCGTTGTGACCGGGAAGTCCCGGAAGGCATGCGCAAGAAGGTGGGTGACTCCTGCGACGTCGATGTGGATGCAGTGATCTCCTGTGCCGATGCTCCCTCGATCTACAACATCCCCAAGACCCTGCACTCCCAGAACCTGGACTCCTACATCCTGGACTGGTTCGGCATTGGTTACGGGGAGGCGGATTTCCAGCAGTGGGATCGTCTGCTCTCCGCCGTGCACGAGCCTGCACACCACGTGACGGTTGGCCTGGTGGGCAAGTACATCGATCTCCCGGATGCTTACCTGTCCGTTTCCGAGGCTCTGCGTGCCGGTGGTTTTGACAACAACACCCGGGTGAAGATCAAGTGGGTGGCCTCTGATCTGTGCGAGACCCCGGAAGGTGCGGCCCGCGAACTCGGGGACGTGGACGCCATCTGTGTGCCCGGTGGTTTCGGCATCCGTGGTCTGGAAGGCAAGCTGGGTGCCCTGAAGTTTGCCCGGACCACGGGCCTGCCCACACTGGGTCTGTGCCTGGGATTGCAGTGCATGGTCATGGAATACGCCCGCAACATGGCAGGTCTACCGGAGGCCTCGTCCACCGAGTTCGATCCCGAAACCTCCACCCCGGTGATCGCCACCATGGAAGAGCAAAAGGCCTTTGTGGAAGGTGCTGGGGATCTGGGCGGCACCATGCGGTTGGGCCTCTACCCGGCAGCACTCAAGGAGGGCTCCGTGGTGGCTGGTGCCTACGGTGCCACAGAGGTCCAGGAACGTCACCGTCACCGTTACGAGGTCAACAACTCCTACCGGCAGCAGCTGGAGGAAGCCGGCCTGGTGTTCGGCGGCACCTCGCCGGATGGCAACCTGGTGGAGTTCGTGGAGCTGCCTGCTGAGGTCCACCCGTACTACGTCTCCACCCAGGCGCACCCGGAGTACCTGTCCCGGCCCACGCGTTCCCACCCGCTGTTCCGCGGGCTGGTCAGCGCCGCCCTGTACCGTCAGGCCGCCCGCACCCAGGATCCCGCTCAGGACTGAACCATGGACTTCACGCAACTGAGTTCTGCCGATCTGGCCGATGCCGTTGACCCGCGGCACGTGCTGAGCTCGGAAATCGTCTACACAGGGCGGATCTGGGACGTTCAGTCAGAGGAGTTTGAACTCAGCGACGGCGGGCCCCGGATGACCCGTGACTTCATCACGCATCCGGGGGCCGTGACCGTGGTGGCCTTGGATGATCAGGACTGTGTCCATCTGATTCGTCAGTACCGCCACCCCGTGGGGATGACCCAGTGGGAGATCCCGGCAGGGATCTTGGACATGGAAGGCGAACGCCCGGAGGTCACCGCACGGCGGGAACTGGCGGAAGAAGCCGACCTGGAAGCGGCTGAGCTGTGGGTTCTGGCGGACTTCCACAACAGTCCAGGATCCTCGGCCGAGGCCATCCGGGTTTTCCTGGCCCGCGGACTGACCGAGGTCCCGGAGGACAAGCGCCACGATCGTTCGGATGAAGAATCCGAGATCATCGGGGCGCGCGTTGCCTTGGACGACGTGGTGGCAGCTGTCCTGGATGGCCGCATCAGCAGCCCCAACCTGGTGGTGGGGGTGCTGGCTGCACACGCCGCCCGGGCGGCCGGATGGTCCACCTTGCGCGATCCGTCCGTACCGTGGCCGGCGCATCCCGAGCTGCGCAACACCGGCGCAGTGGTGGCACGGTCCATTGTCCCGCCGGACCAGCGCTGAGCGCCGTGTCGCAGGTCGGCCCCACAAGTCCTGACCCCTCAGGTCGAGACTCCAGAAGTCCTGACCCAACAGGTACTGACCGCACAGGTCCTGACTCCGCTGCGCCACCTTCCGGGGCCGCCGGTGCGGCAGCCCTGGGTCCACTGGACCGTGCAGTTGAGCGCTACCTGCAGCATCTTGTGGTAGAGCGAGGCCTCGCCGCCAACACCCTGGTGGCTTATCGGCGGGACCTGACTCGGTACGTGGAGTTCCTGCGTGCCGTGGCGGATCCGCCCCACGCTCCCACCGTGGACTCACCAGAGATGGTCACTCCGGCGCATGTGTCCGCCTTCGTACGGTTTGTGCAGCGTCCGGTGGACGGTGATACGCCCGGAGCAGGGTTGAGTGCAAGGAGTGCGGCGCGCGTCGTCGTCGCTGTCCGAGGAGCCCACCGGTTCTGGGCTCTGGAAACCATCACGACCACCGACCCCGCAGCCCAAGTTCCTCCGCCCACCCCCGGGATGCGGTTGCCCAAGGCGATTTCGGTGGAGGCCGTGACGCGGCTGCTGGAGGCACCGGATCCGTCCACTGCTGCGGGGCTGCGGGAGCGGGCCCTGCTGGAGATCATGTATTCCACGGGTGCCCGTGTCTCTGAGGCGATCGGGTTGGATGTGGATGATCTCTCCGCGGCGGTCCGCGCGGCCTCCGGATCCCAGGCCGGTGAATCGGGAGAGTTGCCGTTCATCCGCCTGTTCGGCAAAGGATCCAAGCAGCGGCTGGTCCCCTTGGGGCGTCCCGCCGTGGCTGCTCTGGATGCCTGGCTGGTGCGGGGGCGTCCCGAATTCTCGGCCAAAGGCAAGGCGTCACCGGCCGTGTTCCTGAACGCACGCGGTGGTCGGATCAGCCGCCAGACCGCGTGGAACACCATCAAGGCCGCTGCCGAGCGCTCCGGGCTGACCAAGGACGGTGTGGAGGTCACCCCGCACACGCTGCGACACTCGTTTGCCACCCACCTGTTGGAGGGCGGTGCCGACCTACGTGTGGTTCAAGAGCTGCTGGGGCACGCGTCGGTGACCACCACCCAGGTCTACACGTTGGTCACCGCTGACTCCCTGCGCGAGGTCTGGACCACCGCCCACCCGCGTGCTCGCTGAGTGGGCGGTCGGGCGGCATCCGCGTTTGACAGGGAAACAACCGTTCCCAGCGTCCACAGGCGGTTATTTCCCTGACAAGCACACGAAGCATCCCGGACGACGGGGGTGGGCGCCTCCCGTAGAACGTCGAGCGAAGCAGTTCAAGGGAGGCGCCCACCGCCGTCGAGGTGAGCGAATCACCACCGTCAGGAAATAACCCTGTGGACAACTCAAATCCAGGGTGCGCGGGCGCTTAGGTTCGAAAGCATGAAGCCACCGCCCAGGACCCGAGCACGCAGTCACCGGCCGGAAGTGCGGTCCACAGGTGACTGGGGGCGTCGCCCACGCTCCATGGACGCTGACCCCTGCATGCGTCAGATCGCCCGCGGGTACTGGGCCAGGTGGCCGGACGCCAACCTTGCTCTCGAGTTGGAACATTGGGAGAAAGCCGCGTTGCTGCAACCGGAGTTGGGGCCTGATGCTCGGGTGTCACACCTGAGCGCGGGGGTCCTGTGGGGTTTCCCTTTGTCACCGGGGATGGCATGGGTTCATGATCTCCTGGGTGAGCCGATCCGATCGCCCCGTCAGGACCTCCGGCCGCACCTGTCCCTGCGATCGGGACGCTCCAGTCAGACGGCTCTTGGCCACGTGATGCACCGTGGTCTGGGGCTGGAGGACGTGACTGGATTGTGGGGCGCGCAGGTGACGTCGGCTGTGGAGACCCTGCTGGCTCTGCAGCCGTTGCTTCCCGGATGGCGCGGGGTGGCTGCGGTGGACTTTGTGCTGGCATACGGGGATGCCATGGATCTTCGGCGGCCCATGACGGTCGCCGAGCTGGAAACTCACCTTGATGACTTACCGGCAGGGACTCGAGGAACCCCGGCCATGCGCCGGAGCCTCAAGCACGCTGCGGACCGGACGTGGTCGCCCATGGAGACGGTGCTTCGGCTGCTGGTGGTCCACTTCGGATTCCCGCCGCCGGTCATGAACTACGGCGTGATGTTGCCTGACGGGTCCAAGGCGTACATCGATCTGGCGTGGCCCACGTACAAAGTGGGGTTGGAGTACAACGGGCGTGGGCACTACCTCAACGCCGGGTACTCGGAGGAGATGCACCGGTTCAACCAGCTGGGTGAGGATGGCTGGCAGATGCGCAACGTGCTGCTCAACGACCTCAAGCTACCCACCCGCGTGCACAGCCTGTACCAGTGGCTCGAGCAGTTCCTCCCGCGCGTTTGACAGGGAAACAACCGCTACCAGCGTCCGCAGATGGTCATTTCCCTGACAAACACGGGAACCATCCCGGATGACGACGGTGCCGCCCTCCCTCGAACGTCAAGCGAAGCAGTTCAAGGAGGGCGGCACCGCAGTCGTCGGTCAACCCGGGTGAGGGGCTGGACTCAGCCCATGTGGCGCTCGTCGGAGCCGTTGTAGG
The DNA here is from genome assembly GCF_000800955.1 of Kocuria sp. ZOR0020. Classification (NCBI taxonomy): domain Bacteria; kingdom Bacillati; phylum Actinomycetota; class Actinomycetes; order Micrococcales; family Micrococcaceae; genus Kocuria; species Kocuria sp. ZOR0020. Next base: position 6,680 of record NZ_JROX01000051.1, on the reverse strand, counting down.
CCGAGAGCGGGCGGATCAGGGAGTTCGCCGCACGCTGTTCGATGATGTGCGCGGTCCAGCCGGTGATGCGGGCGCACACAAAGATCGGGGTGAACGTGGGGATGTCGAATCCCATGAGCCAGTAGGTGGGGCCGGCGGGGTAGTCCAGGTTGGGTTTGATGCTCTTGGCCTCATCCATGGACTTGGCCAACCCGTTGTAGAGGCCAAGCAGCTCGGGGCGGTCGTAGTGCTCGAGCATGCGGAACAGGGCGTCCTGCATGGTGGGCACCCGGGAGTCGCCGTTCTTGTAAACGCGGTGGCCAAAGCCCATGACCTTCTTCTTCTGGGCCAAGGCGTCGTCCATCCAGGCCTTGGCGCGGGCCTCGGCCTCCTCGGCGGACTCTTCCTTCTTGATGCCCAGTTCCTCGAACGTGTGCATGACGGCCTCGTTGGCGCCACCGTGCAGCGGTCCCTTGAGGGCACCGATGGCAGCGGTAACGGCCGAGTGGAGGTCGGACAACGTGGAGGTCACCACGCGGGCCGTGAAGGTGGAGGCGTTGAAGGAGTGCTCAGCGTAGAGAATCATGGAGACGTTGAAGGCCTCCACCACCTCCGGCGCGGCTTCCTCACCGAATGCCATCCACAGGAAGTTGGCCGAGTAGTCCAAGTCCTCGCGGGGCTCGATGGGCTCCTGGCCGTGGCGGCGTCGTTGGTCATAGCAGACCACGGCGGGCATGGCGGCGAACAGGGACTTGGCCTTCTCCAGCTCGGCTTCCGGGGACTCGTCCTCCGCCTTGGGGTGCTGTGCACCCAGGACCGAGGCGGCGGTACGGCACACGTCCATGGGGTGACAGTCCTTGGGCAGGGCATCGATCACGGCCTTGAGCTCGGGCGTCAATGCGCGGTTGGCACGCTCAAAGGTGGTGAACTCCGCCAGCTCCTCATCCGAGGGAAGCTCGCCGTTCCACAGCAGCAGAGCCACCTGTTCGAACGAGCAGTTGGCCGCCAACTCCTGCACCGGGTAGCCGCGATACAACAGGGAGTTGGACTCCGGGTTGACCTTGGACACCGCGGTGACATCGGCCACCACACCGGCCAGGCCCTTCTTGATCTCAGTGTTCTGGCTCATGATCGCCCTCCGGGAACCTCGAAGTTGAAGACGTTGCTGTCGAATGCGCTGTAACCGTCGTAGTCAACGGTCTGATACAGGCGGGTGCGGGTTTGCATCTCGGACACCGCGGCTTGCTGGGTGCCATCGGCCTTGATGGTGTCCAAAAGACGTTCGACGGCGCCCATGGCCGCCCTCTGAGCCGAAACCGGGTAGATCACCATGGAGACCCCTGCGTTGTGCAACTGCTCCACGGTGAACAACTCGGACTTGCCGAACTCGGTCATGTTGGCCAGCACCGGAACGGAGACGGCCGAGGCAACGGCCTCGAACTCGTCAATGTCCTTCAGCGCCTCCGGGAAAATCACGTCCGCTCCGGCTTGCACCAAGGCCTGAGCCCGCTCAATGGCGACCTCCAGGGGCTCAATGGCGCGGATGTCCGTGCGGGCCATGATCACAAAGTTGGGATCACGGCGTGCCTGGGCAGCAGCCTGGATGCGCTTGACGGCGATCTCCAGATCCACCACGGACTTGCCGTCCAGGTGACCGCAGCGCTTGGGATTGAACTGGTCCTCGATGTGGCATCCGGAGACCCCGGCGTTCTCCAACTCCTGGATGGTTCGTGCCACGTTCATGGGCTCACCGAAGCCGGTGTCAGCATCAATCAACGTGGGCAGGTCCGTGGAGCGAGCGATCTGCGCACCGCGCTGGGCCACTTCCGTCAGCGTGGTCAACCCGACGTCGGGAAGACCCAACTCGTTGGCCAGCACGCCGCCGGAGATGTAGACGCCGTCGAACCCCTTGTCCTGGATGACCTTGGTGGCCAGAGGAGTGAAGGTGCCAGGGAACTGGACGCAGCGGTCTTCTGCCAGCAGTTCGCGGAACGTCACCCGCTTGGCTTCAGCGGTGACGTGTGAATACAACATCAGAAAATCCCCTTGGTTCCGGATTCCAACTTCACGGAAGCGGTGATGTTCAACGCGTCCAGGTCACCGGCGCCCAGCTCCGGCAGAGACTCGGCAGCCTGGATGAAGCGCTCGAGCTCGGTGTCGGCCACCAGACCCTCGGCCAGGGTGCGCAGCTTGGTCAGGTACTGCTCGCGGGCGAACGGGCGGGCACCCAGCGGGTGGGCGTCGGCCACGGCGATCTGGTCCACGATGCTGGTGCCGTCCTTGAGCACGATCTCCGCGCGGCCACCAAAGGCCTTCTCGGAGATGTCCAGGGAGTGGTACCGGCGGGTCCACTCGGCATCCTCTTCCGTGGTGATCTTGTGCCACAGCTCCACGGTGTCTGCCCGGCCGGCACGTTCGGGTGCGTAGGAGTCCACGTGGTGCCAGGAACCGTCCTGCAGAGCCACCGTGAAGATGTAGGGGATCGAGTGATCCAGGGTCTCGCGGGTGGCCTTGGGGTCGTACTTCTGGGGATCGTTGGCCCCGGAGCCGATCACGTAGTGGGTGTGGTGGGAGGTGTGCAGCACAATGCGCTCCACGTTGGACGGATCCGCGATCTCCGGGTGCTCGGCGTGCAGCTTGCGGGCCAGATCGATCCAGGCCTGAGCCTGGTACTCGGCGGAGTGCTCCTTGGTGTAAGAGTCCAGGATGGCGCGCTTGGTCTCACCGGGGGCGGGTAGCGGGACCTCGTATGCAGCATCCTTGCCATCCAGCAGCCATGCGATCACGCCGTCCTCACCCTCCCAGATGGGGGTGGGGGAGGTCTGCCCGCGCATGGCACGGTCCACGGCCTCCACTGCCATCTTGCCGGCGAACGCCGGGGCGTGGGCCTTCCACGTGGAGATCTCACCCTTGCGGGACTGGCGGGTGGCGGTGGTGGTGTGCAGCGCCTGACCGATCGCGTGGAAGATCGTGGTGGTGTCCAGGCCGAGCAGCGTACCGATTCCGGCTGCGGCAGAGGGACCCAGGTGGGCCACGTGGTCAATCTTGTGCTTGTGCAGGCAGATGGCCTTGACCAGGTCCACCTGGATTTCATACCCGGTGGCCAGACCGCGCACCAGGTCCCGGCCGTTGGAGCCCACGTGCTGGGCCACGGCCAGGATGGGCGGAATGTTGTCACCGGGGTGGGAGTACTCGGCGGCCAGGAAGGTGTCGTGGTAGTCCAGTTCGCGCACGGCCACGCCGTTGGCCCAGGCAGCCCACTCGGGGGAGACCTTGGTCTGGGCGGCATCCACACCGAACACTCCGGCGCCGGTTCCGCCGGGGCCCGGCTGGTGGGCCAGGGCCTGGTCGCGGGCGGAGATGATCGGCCCGCGGTTCAGGGAGGCGATGGCCACGGAGGCGTTGTCCAGCACGCGGTTGATGACCATCTCGGTGACCTCGGAGCTGACCTCAACGGGGTCGGCGGCAACCTCAGCCACCTTCCACGCCAGCTGGTCTTCCTTGGCCAGGTTGTCCGAGGACGGGTGAACACGCACGGAGTGATTGACGGTCATGGGGTTTCCTCTCATGTACTTCGGGTCTGGGGTGCTTCAGTCACGACGACGACGCCGACGCCGCGGCCACCTGATCCGCATCTGCTTGTTCTGGCGCAGGGGGATGTGGCGGGGCCTTGGCCAAGGCGGATTTCAGGGCATTGCTCAGGTGCAACCGGACGGCGGCTTCTGCCAACTGGGCTGAGCCCGTGGAGACGGCGCGGGCGATCTGAGCGTGTTCCCGTGCGGCGGCTGCCAAACGGGAGGGATCGTGGGCGGCCAGGCGGCGAACACGGGCCAGCTGCATGCGCACCGTGGAGGAGGCGGCATCCAACCAGGGGTTGGCGGCAGCGGAATCGATGGCACGGTCCATCTGCTCCACCAGGTCGTAGTAGGCCGCCGAGGAGTCGTGATGAACCGGTCCGGTGTCAAAGTCTTTTGCCACCGACTCCAGCTGATCGGCCAATGCCGTGAACTCAGCCGGGTTGCCGCGCAGCGCGGCCAGGCGGGCGGCTTGGATGTCCAGGGCCTCGCGGACCTCGAACAGGGGAGTGATGTCATCCACGGTGACTTCCGAGACCACCACACCGCGGCCACCTTGCTGCTCGGCCAATCCTTCTGCGGCAAGCCGGCCGATGGCCTCACGGACCGGGGTGCGGGAGATGCCGAACCGTTGGGACTGCTCCACTTCCGCCAGGACCTGGCCGGGAGGGAGGTCGCCGTCGATGATCTCGGCCCGCAGTTGTTCGTACACACGCTGGCTGGCTCGCACAGTGCTCCTCCTCTCATTCGGGACGTGCCCCAAATGTATACACAGATGGCTGCTTGCGCAGCAACAACCGATAAAAAGGCAGAAAAACTTCGGAAAATGTATACACAGCTCTGGCGTTGGGTGACTGAGATCACTACTGTGACCGGTGAGCGAGACAACTGTTGGCTGATGCCATCCGCCAACGACTCCCAACGGGCGCACCGCCCGCATGAAGCGCGAAAGGATCCGCCATGAGCCACCATGACGACCACTCCAACCAGTCCTCGGGCACCGGCTCCCTGCCGGGCAACGGCACCTACGTCGCGGCATACACCCGCAGCGTGGAGGATCCGGAAGGCTTCTGGCTGGAGGCCACCGAGCGCATCGACTGGGAGACCAAGCCCACTCGTGCCCTGGATGACTCCAGGGCCCCCGTCTACCGCTGGTTCCCGGACGGCGTGCTGAACACCTGCCACAACGCGGTGGACCGTCATGTGGAGGCCGGCAACGGGGACCGCACGGCCATCATTTACGACTCCGCCGTGCTGGGGCTGCAAGAGAGCATCACCTATGCGCAGCTGCAGGAGCAGGTTGCCGGGTTCGCCGGGGCCCTGGCAGCCGCTGGTGTGGGCAAGGGGGATCGTGTGCTGATCTACCTGCCCATGATCCCGCAGGCCGCCATTGCCATGCTGGCCATCGCCCGCTTGGGTGCCGTCCACTCGGTGGTGTTCGGCGGATTTGCACCCAAGGAGTTGGCGGTGCGCATTGATGATTGCCAACCGACCGTCGTCGTGACGGCTTCCGGTGGTGTGGAGCCCAAGCGGCGCATTGAGTACCTGCCCGCAGTGGCTGACGCAATTGGGATGGCCGGCCACACTCCGGGCACGGTCCTGGTGCACGAGCGTGACGGTTTTGAGCACACCGTTGCTGAAATGCAGGCAGCAGCTGAGCAGGGCAGCATGGGGGTGAACTGGAAGTCCTGGGCGGAGGCGGTGGCTGACAGCGATCCCGCCGACTGTGTTCCGGTGGCTGCCACTGACCCCCTGTACGTGCTCTACACCTCTGGCACCACCGGCACCCCCAAGGGTGTGGTCCGGGACAACGGTGGCCACGCCACAGCTCTGGCGTGGTCCATGGAGAACATCTACAACGTGGCCCCGGGCGAGGTCATGGCCACCGCCTCCGACGTCGGGTGGGTGGTGGGCCACTCCTACATCGTCTACGGGCCGCTGATTGCCGGTGCCACCACGGTGATCTATGAAGGCAAGCCCGTGGGGACCCCGGATGCCGGTGCGTTCTGGCGGTTGATCCAGGATCACAAGGTGCGTTCGTTCTTCACCGCACCCACCGCGCTGCGCGCCATCCGTCGTCAGGACCCGGAGGGTGAACTGGTCAAGGACTACGACATCTCCAGCCTGCGTGCCCTCTACGTTGCCGGTGAGCGACTGGACCCGGAGACCTGGAGCTGGGCCGGGCAGGTGCTGGGTGTGCCCGTGGTTGACCACTGGTGGCAGACCGAAACCGGGTGGGCCATTGCCGGTAACCCCATGGGCCTGGAGGCCTTGGAACTGAAGTCCGGTTCCCCCACGGTGCCCATCCCGGGTTACCAGGTGGAGATCCTGGACCCGCTGGGCGATCCCGTGGCACGCGGCGAGGAAGGCAACATTGCCGTGAAGCTCCCGCTGCCGCCAGGCACGCTGGCCACGTTGTGGGGCAACGACCAACGCTTCATCGACTCCTACCTCACCGCCTTTGACGGCTATTACGCCACGGGGGACTCCGGGCTGATGGATCAGGACGGTTACGTCTACGTGATGGGCCGCACCGATGACGTCATCAACGTCTCCGGGCACCGTCTGTCCACCGGCCACATGGAACAGGTGCTTTCCTCCCACCCCAAGGTGGCAGAGTGCGCCGTGATCGGTGTGGCTGATGACCTCAAGGGACAGCGACCCTCCGGTTACGTGGTGCTCAAAGCCGGTATTGAAACTGACGAGGACCGTGTGACCCAGGAACTCGTTGCCATGGTGCGTAACCAGATCGGGGCGGTGGCTGACCTCAAGCACATCGCTGTGGTGGACGCCCTCCCCAAGACCCGCTCCGGCAAGATCCTTCGCAAGACCATGCGCCAGATCGCCGACGGCGTTGAAGCTCCGGTGCCTTCAACCATCGAGGACCCGGCCGTGCTGGAGGCCATCTCCAGCGTCTTGCGTCCGCAGAACTAAAACCCGGCCGGGCCGTCAAGGCTTCAACCGCCGTTCTGACAGGATCACGTGCAGTGTGGGGCGGGAGTTTTGCTCCGTTGCTCCTGCCCACGCTGCACGTGACCCCCGGACACATTCGGGCCACCGTCCACTCCCGCATCGGACGGTGGCCCCCCACCTTTTCCGCCGAGTAGGCCGTTTGATCGCCCCTGA
>NZ_JROX01000425.1:0-309 GCF_000800955.1 Kocuria sp. ZOR0020 | reverse complement strand
ATTCATTCTTTTTTATCCTCCGTTTGTTCTTCTTCCACTTCTGGAATATTTACACCATTCTTTTTGATAAGTTTGAGTAAACCGGCAAACATAGGGCTGATACTTGCAATTAAATAAACAAATTGTCCGACAAAGTACAACAAACCTACGTTAATCACAGTTTGAGCAACATCTGAAGTAGAGGGTGTTTGTGTAAAGTAAAAGACTGCATATAAAACCCATAGGGAAAATATCACTGTCAAGTCAATTACAAGTCTACGTTCGAAAGGTGGGTTCATTGCTTCTCTATCTTTAACCCATGTAGCGAAT
>NZ_JROX01000050.1:0-46069 GCF_000800955.1 Kocuria sp. ZOR0020 | reverse complement strand
GTAGATGCCGCCGGATTCCGCCATGTTGGTGGCCAGTTTCAACCGTTGGCGCTCGCCACCGGAGAGTGTGGTCAGTGGCTGGCCCAGGGTGATGTAGCCCAGTCCCACGTCATCCAGGCGCACCAGGATCTTGTGGGCTGCGGGAATCCGGGCCTCCTCCGATCCCTCCACGGAACCTGAGAAGAACTCCCGGGCCTGTGCCACGGACATGCCCAGGACCTCACTGACGTTCTTGGTCCCCAGCGTGTACTCCAACACGGCCGGCTGGAATCTCTTGCCTTCGCAGTCCTCACATTCGGTGGCCACACCGGCCATCATGGCCAGGTCCGTGTAGATCACCCCGGCGCCCTTGCAGGTGGGACATGCCCCTTCAGAGTTGGCGCTGAACAGGGCGGGCTTGACCCCGTTGGCTTTGGCGAAGGCCTTGCGGATGGGCTCCAGCAGACCCGTGTACGTGGCCGGGTTGGACCGCCGGGATCCCTTGATGGCGGTCTGGTCAATGGCGATCACCTGGGTGTCACCCGCGGCGTCGTTCAAGAATCCGTGGATCAGCGAACTCTTGCCGGATCCTGCAACACCGGTGACCACGGTGAGCACACCCAGGGGAACGTCCACGTCCACGCCGCGCAGGTTGTGCCGGTCAGCGCCCCGGATCTCAACCGCCCCCGTGGAAGTGCGCACCGATTCCTTCAACTGCACCCGGTCCCCCAGGTGCCGCCCGGTCAGGGTGTCGCTGGAGCGCAGCCCCTCCACGGAGCCTTCATACATCAGCTCACCACCGGCGGTTCCGGCCCGCGGCCCCAGGTCCACCACGTGATCGGCAATCAGGATGGTCTCCGGTTTGTGCTCCACCACCAGCACCGTGTTGCCCTTGTCCCGCAGCTGCAGCAGCAACTCGTTCATCCGCTGGATGTCATGCGGGTGCAGCCCCACGGTGGGCTCGTCGAACACGTAGGTCACATCCGTCAAGGGGGAGCCCAGATGCCGAATCATCTTGGTCCGCTGCGCCTCACCCCCGGACAACGACGACGACGACCGTTCCAACGCCAAGTACCCCAACCCGATCTGCACGAATGAATCCAACAGCTCGGTCAAGGAGGTCAGCAGCGGAGCCACGGAGGTGTCCCGGATGCCGCGGACCCATTCAGCCAGGTCACTGATCTGCATGGCACAGGCATCCGCAATGGAGATGCCGTTGATGGTGGAGGAACGCGCGGCCTGGTTCAGGCGGGTGCCCTGGCAGTCCGGGCAGGCCGTGAACGTGATGGCCCGGTCCACGAACGCGCGGATGTGGGACTGCAGGGACTCCCGCTCCTTGGAGAGCATGGACTTCTGGATCCGCGGGATCACGCCCTCATAGGTCAGGTTGATGCCTTCCACCTTGATCTTGGTGGGTTCCCGGTAGAGCAGGTCGTGGAACTCCTGGTCGGTGAACTGCCCAATGGGCTTGCCCATGTCGAAGTAGCCGGAGCCACCGTAGATCCGCCCGTACCAGCCGTCCATCGAATAGCCGGGGACAATCAGGCCGCCGTCGTTCAACGATTTTTGGGCGTCGTAAATTGCGGTGAAGTCGAAGTCGGAGACTCGCCCCAGGCCCTCACAGGTGGGGCACATGCCACCCGTGATGCTGAACTCCCGGCGCTCCTTGACCTCTTTTCCGCCCTTGGTCACGGTCACGGCACCCTTGCCGCTGACGGTGGCCACGTTGAAGGAAAAGGCCTTGGCGGAGCCGATGTGCGGGGTGCCCAGCCGGGAGAAGAGGATGCGCAACATGGCATTGGCATCCGTCACGGTGCCCACGGTGGAGCGGACGTTGGCGCCCATACGCTCCTGATCCACAATGATCGCCGTGGTCAGCCCCTCCAGGAGGTCCACGTCCGGGCGGGCCAGGGTGGGCATGAAGCCTTGGACAAAGCTGCTGTAGGTCTCGTTGATCAACCGCTGGGACTCCGCGGCAATGGTGCCGAACACCAGGGAGCTCTTGCCTGAGCCAGAAACTCCGGTGAACACGGTCAGGCGGCGCTTGGGGATGGCGACGTCAATACCTTTGAGGTTGTTCTCCCGAGCTCCCTTGACCCGGATGTACTCGTGGCTGTCCGCGGAGCCGGCCGAGGCGGCCGTGGTCTGCGTGTTCACAGTGGGGCTCAATCAAGTCTCCGTTCGTCACAACCGGGGCCCGCGGTGGTTCGTCACCTTGCTGACACAGATCGTCCCTAAGCTTCCGGCTCACACACTGTAGTTGGCGCCGGACGTTTTCATGACCGGTCAATCACACATCAGGAGGCACGGTGAGCACCTCGAGCGGCAGCACCGCGGGCCCGCAGCCCACATCCCCCGCCGGCCACGACCCCGCCGAGCACGACCGCGGTTTCAAAAAGGTCCTGGGCGGACTGGACGCCATTGTCCTGGGCTTTGGAGCCATGATCGGCTTTGGCTGGGTGATCCTCACCGGGGGTTGGATCAACGACGCCGGAACGTGGGGTGCCGTTCTGGCCATGCTGGCCGGTGGCGGGATCATGGCCGTGGTGGGCCTGGTCTATGGGGAGCTGGTGGCCTCCATGCCGGCAGCCGGTGGTGAGCACAACTACCTGATGCGTGGCATGGGTGCCCGGTGGGCCTTTGTGGGTTCCTGGGCCATCACGGTCGGCTACATCACCATCGTGGCCTTCGAGGCCGTGGCCGTCCCGCGCACCGTGGGCTACATCCTGCCCGGGGCCCTGGACCAGGTGAAGCTGTGGTCCGTGGCAGGTTCAGACGTCTATCTGGTCTGGGCCCTGGTGGGCACCGCGTGTGCGGTGATCATCACGGGCATCAACATCCTGGGCGTCAAACAAGCCTCCGTGGTGCAGACCTTTGTGGTGCTGTTCCTGCTGATCATCGGGGCCATGATGGTGGTGGGGGCCTTCACCGGTGGTTCAGCTTCCAACATGGAACCCGCATTCACGGGAGGGCTCGGCGGATTTTTCCTGGTGCTGGTGGTGGTGCCGTTCCTGTTCGTGGGCTTTGACGTGATCCCGCAGGTCTCCGAGGAAATGAACATTCCTGCCAAGAAGCTGGGCGGGACGATCGTGATCTCGGTGATGATGGCAGCTGCCTGGTACGTGATTGTTGTGCTGGCCACCTCGGCCTCTCTTCCGGCGGACCAACTGGTCGTGGCAGACATTGCCGTGGCTGATGCCATCGGTGCAGTGTTCCACTCCCAGGTTTTCGCCAACCTGCTGCTGGCAGGTGGTCTGGCCGGAATCCTGACCTCCTGGAACTCCTTGCTCATGGGTGCCAGCCGACTTCTGTGGGCACTCGGTGCCTCCCGCATGATCCCCACGTGGTTCGCCCGCATCCACCCCCGATTCGGAACCCCGGTGAACGCTTTGTTGTTCGTGGGCGTGATCTCTGCGGTGGCCCCGTTCTTCGGCGCGCAAATGCTGGGCTGGCTGGTGGATTCCGGGTCACCGTCGATTGTGATCGCCTACCTGATGGTCTCCATCGTGTTCGTGATTCTGCGCCGCCGCGAACCTGAGATGCCGCGTCCGTTCCGGATCGGTGGACGTGGACCCGGGGGGTTGGTGATCGGTGCACTGTCCATCGTTTTGACTGCCGCGTTGCTGTCCCTCTACATCCCCGGGATGCCGGCCTCCTTGACCCTGCCGCCATACATCGTGTTCGCCCTGTGGTGGGTGTTGGGAGCCGTCTTCCTGTTCCGCATCCCGCGCGGCATCGGCCCCGGCCCGGATGCGGAAGAACGGTTGGTTGCCGCCAAACAGCGCTGACCCGCACCCCACCCACGCCGAGCGGCGACTTGTGCCGCCCATGAGCGCTCATGGGCGGCCCAACTCACTGCTGGACGGAGGTCAGCGGAACAAGTCGCGGCCCAGCGGCACGGAGTACTCCCGCGCCGTGCACTGAAGGCCAACTCCTCGGACCGTGAGGCCTGGTGCCGAGGCGGGCCGGGATGCCTACTATGAGCTGAACGTGCCGGGCATCACCGTGCCCGCCCATCCCCCAGGCTGCCGATGGAGACAGCCATGCAAAGGAGCCCCACATGGCTGAACACGCTGTTCTGGCAACCGGCAAGTCGTCCGTGACCGCCGAGCGCATTCAGGAGGTCCTGGATCGCACGCCCAAGGGTTTGCTGATCAACGGCCAGTGGAGGGAGGCATCGGACGGTGGGTCGTTCGACGTCGAAAATCCCGCCACCGGCGAGGTGCTGGCAACCCTGGCCTCCGCCACCCCGGAGGACGCTCAGGCTGCCATGGACGCTGCCGCGCAGGCGCAGGCCGACTGGGCCCGTACGGCCCCGCGCGAGCGCGCGGAAATCCTGCGCAGGGCCTTCGACCTGGTCCAGGAACGCCGGGATGATCTGGCGCTGCTGATGACGCTGGAGATGGGCAAGCCCCTGGCCGAGGCCAACGGCGAGGTCACCTACGGCGGCGAGTTCCTGCGGTGGTTCTCCGAGGAGGCCGTGCGGCATTACGGGCGCAATGCCTCCACCCCGGAGGGCAATCTGCAGATGGTGGTCCGGCACAAGCCTGTGGGGCCGTGCTATCTGATCACGCCGTGGAACTTCCCGCTGGCCATGGCCACCCGCAAGGTGGCCCCTGCTGTGGCGGCCGGTTGCACCATGGTGCTCAAATCCGCCAAGTTGACCCCGCTGACCTCCCAGTACTTTGCGCAGATCATGCTGGATGCGGGTCTGCCGGACGGGGTGCTCAACGTAGTGGCATCCACGTCCGCATCAGCGGTCTCCAAGCCGATCATGTCCGATCCGCGCCTGCGCAAGATCTCCTTCACGGGCTCCACCCCGGTGGGCAAACAACTGATGAAGGACGCTGCGGACAGCGTGCTGCGCACCTCCATGGAGCTGGGTGGCAACGGGCCGCTGCTGGTGTTCCAGGATGCGGACCTGGACAAGGCCGTGGCCGGCGCCGTGGCCGCCAAGATGCGCAACATGGGTGAGGCCTGCACCGCAGCCAACCGGATCCTGGTGGAGGAATCCGTGGCGGAGGAGTTCACCTCACGGTTGGCGCAGAAGCTGTCCGAGCTGGCAGTGGGGGATGGCACCCTGGAGGACTCCACAGTGGGTCCCCTGGTGGACGCCAACGCCTTGGAATCCGTGACGGCCTTTGTGGACGACGCCGTGGCCAAGGGCGCCCGCGTGGTCACCGGTGGCCATCGGGTGGGTGAGAAGGGTTACTTCTACGCCCCCACCGTGCTGGCTGATGTCCCGGAAGATGCCCGGGTTTCCTGCGAGGAGATCTTTGGCCCCGTGGCACCGGTGATCACCTTCACGGACGAGGACGACGCCGTGCGGATCGCCAACACCACCGAGCACGGCCTGGCCTCCTACGTGTTCACGGAGGACTACAAGCGTGCCTACCGGGTGGCGGACCGGATCGAATTCGGTTTGCTGGGTCTGAACCTGGGCGTGATCTCCAATGCGGCAGCACCGTTCGGCGGCGTCAAGCAGTCCGGCATCGGCCGGGAGGGTGGCTCCGAAGGCATCGAGGAATACAGCATCGTGCAGTACATCGGCGTGGAGAACCACTGGGGCTGACAGCCGCACCCGTTTGTCAGGGAAATGACCGATTCCGCTCACGGAATTTGGCCATTTCCCTGTCAAACGCGAGTGGATCCACCCGTGAGACCATGATCACAACATCGCAGCTTCATCCCAGGAAGGACCCCCAATGACTGAGATCCAGTACCGGCTCCCGCAGAAGCGTGAGATCGTCACCGACTTCCCGGGGCCCAAATCCCAGAAGTTGGCTGAGCGCCGGTCATCAGTCATCGCAGCCGGAGTGGTCTCCTCCGTTCCGGTGTACGCAGCGGATGTGGACGGCGGCGTCGTCGTGGACGTGGACGGCAACTCCCTGATCGACTTCGGTTCCGGAATTGCGGTGACCACCGTGGGAGGCTCCGCACCCAAGGTGGTGGAAAACGTCCAGCAGGCCGTGGAGCGCTTCACCCACACGTGCTTCATGGTGACCCCCTATGAGGGTTATTTGGAGCTGGCCGAGCGCCTTGCTGAGATCACACCCGGGGACCACGCCAAGAAGGTGGCGCTGTTCAACTCGGGGGCTGAAGCCGTGGAGAACGCGGTCAAGATCGCGCGTGTGGCAACGGGCCGGGACGCCATTGTGGTGTTTGACCACGCCTATCACGGGCGCACCAACGTGACCATGGCCATGACGGCCAAAAACATGCCGTACAAGAACGGCTTTGGCCCGTTCGCCCCGGAGATCTACCGGGTTCCCGTCTCCTATCCGTTCCGCGACCCGCAGGGCATGGACGGCACTGAGGCCGCCCAGCGCGCTCTGGAGATGGTGGACAAGCAGGTGGGGGCTGAGAACGTGGCGGCCGTGGTGATTGAACCGATCCTGGGTGAGGGCGGGTTCATTGTCCCGGCGGACGGTTTCCTGCCGACTCTGGCGGATTGGTGCCAGTCCAACGGCGCTCTTTTCGTGGCGGACGAGGTCCAGTCCGGCGTGGCCCGCACCGGCGAGTGGTTTGCCGTGGATCACGACGGTGTGGTGCCGGATTTGATGACCATTGCCAAGGGTGTGGCCGGTGGCATGCCGCTGTCCGCCGTGGTGGGACGGGCCGAGCTGCTGGACGCCGTGCACGGCGGTGGCCTGGGCGGCACTTACGGCGGCAACCCAGTGGCGTGCGCTGCCGCCATCGGCGCCCTGGACACCATTGAGGACTGGGATCTGAAGTCCCGGGCCAAGCACATTGAAGCCGTCATCCACGCATCCCTTGACTCCCTGGTGGAGAGTACGGACGTGGTGGGTGAAATCCGCGGGCGCGGGGCCATGATCGCCCTGGAATTCGTGAAGCCCGGCGGGAAGCAACCCCATCCGGAACTGGCCAAGGCCGTGGCCACCGAATGTCTCCAACAGGGTCTGATCATCCTGACCTGCGGCACGTACGGGAACATCGTCCGACTTCTGCCGCCGCTGACCATCACGGACGATCTTCTGTGTGAGGGCTTGGAGGTCTTCTCAGATGCAATCGTCAAACACGAACAATCACATTGATCTCACCGATGCCGTAGCCCTGCGTGACGCCCTGCGCCACGGTCACGTTTCTGCCGTGGAGGTCATGGAGGCGGTGCGGCAGCGGGCGGTCGCCGTCGAAAACCCCGACGCGGGGCCTCCCCTGGGTGCCTTTGTGCACGTTGCTGCGGCGGAGGACCTGGCCGAGCAGGCCCGGAAAGCAGACGGTCGTGATGATTGGGATCGCGGGCGTTGGCATGCCCTGCCCATGGCGTTGAAGGACCTCCAAGAGGTCAAGGGGCTGCCCACCACCCAGGGCTCGCGCGTCCTGGCCCCTGACGGCCCCGATTCTGCACCGGTTGCGGAGGCGGACGACGACGCCGCCGCCCTCCACCGCGCCCACGGCGCCCTGATGTTCGCCAAGACTCAGGTCCCGGAGTTCGGACTCAACTGCTACTCCGAGAACCTGGTGGGTCCACCGTCCCGCAACCCGTACGACCTCGAATGCGGTTCCGGTGGCTCCTCGGGTGGTCAGGCCGCTGCTGTTGCCGCAGGCGCGTTGCCGGTGGCGGTGGGTTCCGACGGCGGCGGGTCCATCCGTATTCCCGCTGCCGCATGCGGGCTGGTCGGATTGAAGCCTTCCCGCGGTGCGGTGCCGTGTGGCGATGCCATGAGTGACCATGCCCAGCTGACGGTGCAGGGTCCGATCGCACGGACCCCGGCAGAAGCCGCCATGGTGCTGGACGGCCTGACGGCACACGCCCCTGTGCTGCCCGGTGAGAACTGGCTGTACCGGCCGGTGGGTGCACCGCATGCCGTGCGAATGCGGGATCCGTGGCGCAATGCAGGCCTTGACGACGTGCGCGATCCCCTTCCCGGGGAGTTCCGCACCGCGGTTGAGGGCACCTCACCGGCGCTGAATGCCGTTCTGCGGGTACCGGCCGGTCGGTTCCCGTGGGGGCAACGGCCACTGCGCGTGGGTGTGTCCACGGCATCGGCCTTTGAGTCGGCTTTCCCCACGACGGTCTCCCCTGAAGCTCATTCCGCCCTGACTGCGGGCATTGACGCCTTGCACGAGGCAGGGCACAAGGTGGAGGAGGCGGATCTGCGCTTTGACCCCCGCTACCCGGAGGCGTTCTTTGCCCTGTGGACCACGTCCCTGGGGCTGGCTCCGCTGACCGCCGAGCAGGAGGACCGACTCACGGGCTTGGCCAAGCACTACCGTCGTGCCGCGCTGAACCGTCCCGCCACGGAACTGGCGTTGGCCATCCGTACCCTGCGTGAGATCGAGAAGGCCACGCTGCGCGCCTGGGATTCGTACGACGTCATCCTGACCCCCGCGTTGGCCCAGACCCCACGGCCCTTGGGTTGGTGGTGGGAGGACCATGACCCCACCGATCCGGCCTCCGCCGAGCAGGATTACCAACGGCAGTGTCAGTACACGCCCTTCACATCACTGATCAACGTGATCGGGCTGCCGGCGGTTGTTCTGCCCACCACGTGGGAGCGCTCCGAATTCAGCGATTCCCGTGTGCCCATGGGGGTTCAGCTCATCGGCCGCCCCGGCGGTGACATCGGGCTGCTGGCGCTGGCTGAGCAGATGCGGTCT
Source organism: Kocuria sp. ZOR0020 (assembly GCF_000800955.1). NCBI lineage: Bacteria > Bacillati > Actinomycetota > Actinomycetes > Micrococcales > Micrococcaceae > Kocuria > Kocuria sp. ZOR0020. Next base: position 37,468 of record NZ_JROX01000050.1, on the reverse strand, counting down.
CGGTTGACGCTCTAGCCTGGGACCAGTCCGTCAGCCTGTGGCGAAGAGGTGACCTGCGGGGCGTCGTCGTCGTGGTTGCACGCCACCCCCGTGTGTCACGATCGGCACAGAGGGTCGGGCACCGGCCCGCCACTGACTCAAGGAGTGAATCCGTGATTTTCATTGTTGTGAAGTTCCCCGTGAAGCCCGAATACGTGGACCAGTGGCCTGAGTTGGTGCGCGAGTTCACGGACGCCACACGCGCCGAGCCCGGCAACAAGTGGTTCGACTGGTCCCGCTCCTTGGAGGACCCCTACGAATTCGTCCTGGTGGAGGCCTTTGACGACGACGCCGCCGGCGACCACGTCAACTCCCCGCACTTTGAGAAGATGACGCGCGATTTCCCGCAGTACCTGCGTGCCACCCCCAACATCATTTCCCGTCAGATGGAGGGCGATGACTGGGACGAGATGGGCGAACTGCAGGTGGGCTGAGCCATGGGCTCAGCCCGGACGGTGGGCCAGGACCTCCGGAGCCTGGCCCACCCGCCGGGCAAAATCAGGACATCCCGCACGCCGTAGTGCCTCGTCAAGTGGCAGAGAGTTGACTTTCCGACCCCAGTATTGGGCCTGACGGTCGACAACAGCCAAGAACGCAGATGGCGCAGAGTTGGCCACCAGCGTGAAGAATGCATCCGGATGGATGACTTCATAAGGTTCGTCGCCAGTAGCGATGTCTTCAGGGTCATTGGATGTCAGGATGAAGTCAGCGCGCCCAGAGTGAGCTACAGCGTGGAGGTGATAGTCACCCTGATCCGCGCCAGTGAAGCTCAATCCCGCTGGGAAGTCTTCAAGAATTTCATCCACGTTCTCACGGATCAGCTTCACCCGGTTGGCAGTTACAGCGCCTGCAACCAGGGGTCGCTTGTTCCGGTAGGAGGAGATGGCTTCACTGATGGCGTCCTCAGTGGTGAAAGCCATGTACATACCGCCGGTGTGGTTGCGCAGGAGAAATACCCAGTCGGTCAGGGTTCGACTGAAGAATGTGTTGGCATCCACCAAGACCCGTTGGGTCACCGTTTGATCCTCACGGTGACCCAACGGGCAAGACTGTCAGTCAGTGAAGTCTTCGCCGAACTCATCATCGAAGGCACGCAGCTCATTGAAGGCAGTACGCTGCCGGGCAGCAATCTCAGCCTTCTTGGCCAACACAACCTCACGCCGAAATCGAGTGTGGCTACCCACTCTGTAGGAGTCGATCTCCCCGTCGCGTACCCACTTCATCAATGTGGGACGGGAAACGCTCAGGAGGTCGGCCGCAACAGTGCTCGTGAGCTCTTCAGGCAGTTGCCCCATGCTGACGGAACCCTGCTGGATCAACGCACGAACCGCGTCCCCCAGGAGAGTTTCCAGCTTGGTCGGCAGTTCACGCTCGGTTCCGTCCGGGAAACGCAGAACCAGCACGGCATCCTTGACGTCAGGCAGCGCAATGGTCTCTTGCGCTTCACGCATGGTCTGGTCATCCACTTGAATCCGGGCGGCAGGAAGCAACTCGGTGCTCATATCCACTCCATTCATACCGGCGATGCAACATCACCGTGAACGTCACGGTAACGTAGTTGCACTTATAAGTGCAACCCATAGTGTGGGTGGGCTGACCCATGATCATCCACCGGTTGAACCGATAGTTTGGTGCCCATGACCCACAAAGTTCTGATCGACTGTGACCCCGGAGTGGACGATGCCCTGGCGCTGATGCTGGCCCACGGCAGCCCGGAGCTCGATGTCCTGGCAGTGACCACGTGTGGCGGCAATCAGACCTTGGAGAAGGTCACCCGTAACGCGTTGAGCCTTCCCGATGAGTTGGGGAAGGACTGGATCCCTGTGGCCGCCGGTGCGCAACGCCCCCTGGTGCGCGAACCGTTGACTGCCGGACACGTGCACGGTGACACCGGCCTGGGCCTGGTGGAGCTGCCGGACCCCCAACATGCCCTGGATGAACGTCACGCCGTGGAGGTCATCGCCCAGACCGTGCTGACCCATGCCCCGGGGGAGGTCACCATCATCGCCACCGGGCCGCTGACCAACCTGGCTCTGGCCATCCGGCAGTACCCGGAGATTGTTGAGCGCGTCCATGAGGTGGTGTTGATGGGCGGCGGCGTGACCACCGGCAACCTGACACCGGTGGCAGAGTTCAACATTGCCGTGGACCCGGAGGCTGCCCGGGCGGTGTTCACCGCGGGCTGGCCGGTGACCATGGTGGGCCTGGACACCACCCATCAGGCGTTGGCCACCCCGGAGGTTGAGGCTCAGTTCGCAGCCTTGGGCACCCGACTGGGCCAGATCGCGGTGGAGCTGATCCGTAGCTACCGGGACGCCTACAAGCACAACCAGGCCTTCGAGAACCCGCCGTGCCACGACCCCGTGGCTGTGGCCCGCGTGATCGCACCCGAGTTGGTCTCAGTTCGGCGGGCCCCGGTGGACGTGGAGCTCCGCGGCGAACTGACCACGGGACAGACCGTCGTGGACCTGCGCGGCTCGGCCCCCGAGGACTGCGCGACGGCGGTGGCCACCGGGCTCGACCACGGCGGGTTCTGGGCTCTGGTGGTGGACGCGGTCCGCAACCTGGGTGCACCCACACCTCACGGAAAGCAGGCCTGACATGCAGATCCACACCGGTTCCGTGTGCGTGGTGGGTTCCTTGAACGCGGACCTGGTGGTCCGCACGCAGCGTCATCCCCGGCCCGGCGAAACCCTGACCGGCGGACCCTTGGCCATTGCACCCGGAGGAAAGTCCGCCAACCAGGCCGTTGCAGCGGCACGGCTGGGTGCAGATGTTCGTCTGGTGGGGGCCGTTGGCGACGACGCCCACGGTCACCTTCTGCTGGAATCCCTTACCCAGGACGGCGTTGCCACCGACCACATTCGGCAGTTGCCGGAAACTCCCACGGGGACCGCCGTGATCACGGTTTCCGCGGACGGTGAGAACACCATTGTGATCTCACCGGGTGCCAACGGTGAACTGCGTCCGGAGGACATCCCCACCTCCGCCCTGGCCGACGCCGGAGCCCTTGGCCTGACCTTTGAGATCCCCGGGGACACGGTGATCGCCGCCGCCCAACGGGCGCACGCACTCGGTGTTCCTGTCTTCTTGAACCCGTCGCCCTTCCGGATTCCGGAGCCGGACCTGTTGGCGGCCACCGATGTCCTGGTGGTCAACGAACACGAACGCCTCCAGGTCTTGGAGGCTTTTGACACCTCGGCGGGCGCGTCGTGGGAGGACCGTGGCTCCGCCCTGCGGGCGGTCACGGGAGTGCCGTCCCTGGTGGTGACGCTGGGCGCGCGCGGCGCCGTCGTCGTCGAATCGGCAGCGGGAAACGGTGGCGCCACGGACGACGCCACCCCCACGGTCACGGAAGTACCCGGCGTGGAAGTGCATGCGGTGGACACCACCGGATGCGGAGATGCCGTGCTGGGTGCCCTGCTGGCGACGACCTCCGGCGGAATGCCCCTGGTGGAGGCCACAGAGGTGGCCATGACGGTGGCAGCCCACGCCGCAACCGCGCCCGGTGCCCAACCGTCATATCCCACGACGTCGGAGCTTGGCCTCGACTCGTCATCGCGATGAGGACTCCGTAACGCACCACCGCACCTTGGGGGACAACTGGGCGTTCCAGAGCTCGGGAGTGACCCCCTGACTTAGGATGTGTGAAACCGGCAGCCGACGTGACCGTCCTGAAGTCTCCGGGATTCCGACAGGATCTACCGCACAAGGAATTCAATGAACCTCGAATCACAATTCTCCGGGCATTGGAACATCGATCCCGCACACAGCCGGATCGGCTTTTCAACTCGTCACGCCATGGTCACGAAGGTCCGAGGGGCGTTCAACGACGTTCAGGGCTTCGCGGAGATCGACCCGCATGACCTGACCAGGTCAACCGTCGAGGTCAAATTGCGAGTCGAGAGCATCGACACCCGGGATGCCAACAGGGACGCCCACCTCAAGTCGGAGGACTTTTTCCACGCGGAGGACCATCCCTACATCACCTTCGCGTCATCGGCGATCGACGAGGTGGACGAAGGGCAGTTCATCGTCTCCGGGGATCTCACGATTCGCGACATCACCCGGCCCATCACCATCCCGTTGGAACTCACGGGCATCGACACCGACCCTTTCGGGCAAACGAGAGCCGGCCTCGAGGGCAGTCGCCGCATCGACCGCAAGGACTGGGGCGTGCAATGGAACACTCCACTGGATTCCGGTGGTGTCCTGGTCAGTGACAAAGTCACCCTCGAGTTCGAGTTGTCCTTGATCAAGGACCAAGAGGCACCCGCGGAGACCGGCAACCAAACCTCCTGACCACGGCAGCGGTCCCCCATGCAACACGGGGCGTAATCACATGAGGGACAGTGACTCCCCACCCGCTGCGGTCCTACGCTTGGATCATGGCTAATCGCGCGGGCACTGTGGCCCTTCCCGAAGACCTTGTCGACATCGTCGAACTCCTGGAGGCCTACACCTCACGGGAACCGGATCTGAGCAATCCGGACCAGCGTGTGGCGTTCGGAACCTCGGGGCACCGCGGGTCGTCTCTCAAGACGTCCTTCAACGACGCCCACATCGCCGCGATCACCCAGGCGATCGTCGAGTACCGCGCGTCCCAGGGCACCACCGGCCCGTTGTTCATGGGCAAGGACACGCACGCACTGTCCGACGTCGCGCAGGACACGGCGTTGCAGGTCCTGGCGGCCCACGGCGTTGACGTGCTGCTGGATTCCCGCGACGGTTACACGCCCACCCCGGCGCTGTCCCACGCGATCCTGAAGTACAACGCGGGACGGGATACCGACCTGGCGGACGGCATCGTGATCACGCCATCCCACAACCCGCCGGCGGACGGCGGTTTCAAGTACAACCCGACCCACGGTGGCCCCGCTGATTCGGATGCCACAGGGTGGATCGCTGACCGCGCCAATGAGCTGCTGGAGGCCGGCAACACCCAGGTCAAGCGCGTTTCCCTGGAGGAGGCCCGCGCAGCTGAAACCACCGGCACGTTCGACTTCCTGGACTCCTACGTCTCCGAGTTGCCGGAGATCATTGACCTGGATGCCATCCGCGAGTCCAACCTGCACATCGGTGCCGACCCCATGGGATCTGCCTCCGTGGAGTACTGGAAGGAAATCGCCTCCAGGTACGAGCTCAACATGGAGATCGTCAACCCGGAGATCGACCCCCAATGGGCCTTCATGACGCTGGACTGGGATGAAAAGATCCGCATGGACTGCTCCTCCCCCAACGCCATGGCCTCCTTGATCGGCAACCGCGACAAATACGACATCGCCACCGGCAACGACGCCGACACCGACCGCCACGGCATTGTGACCCCTGATGCCGGGTTGATGAACCCCAACCACTACCTTGCAGTGGCCATCGACTACCTCTACTCCCACCGCGACGGGTGGAGCCAGGATGCCGGGATCGGCAAGACCTTGGTGTCCTCGTCCATCATCGACCGGGTTGCCGAGTCCTTGGGACGCAAGCTGGTGGAGGTCCCTGTGGGCTTCAAGTACTTCGTTCCCGGTCTGCTGGAAGGTTCGATCGGTTTTGGTGGCGAGGAGTCCGCAGGTGCTTCCTTCCTGCGCCGTGACGGCTCCGTGTGGTCCACGGACAAGGACGGCATCATCCTTGCCCTGTTGGCTGCAGAGATCACAGCGGTCACGGGCAAGACGCCGTCGCAGCGTTACGCCGAGTTGACTGAGAAGTTTGGCGCCCCCGTGTACCAGCGCATTGACGCACCGGCCAACCGGGAGCAGAAGGCTGCATTGAAGAAGCTCTCCCCGGAGCAGGTCACGGCTGAAACCCTGGCTGGGGACCCCATCACCGCCAAGCTCACGGAGGCACCGGGCAACGGTGAGGCCATCGGCGGGTTGAAGGTCACCACGGACAACGCCTGGTTCGCCGCCCGGCCCTCTGGGACTGAGGACGTCTACAAGATCTATGCCGAGTCGTTCATTGGGGAAGATCACTTGAAGCGCGTCCAGGAGGAAGCCAAGGCCTTGGTGGACTCGGTCATTTCCTGACCCTTACTTCCCCCCTCCCCCCTGCCCCGCCGAGTAGACCTTTTGATCGCCCCTGAGCGCTGAGCAGCGATCAAACGGCCTACTCGGCGGTGAAAGGGAGCTTGTAGCTAACTAAACAGCTTCTGGAGAGGTAGTGATAGCAGTTGCTATCATGAGGCCATGGATGAGGGTTCTCTTCGTGAGGCAGTCGAAGCCGCTGATGAACAAGTCCGCAGCGGCCGCCAGCTGCTGACCGAATCCGTACGTGCAGCCCACAGGTCTGGCATGTCTCAACGCCAAATCGCGGCCGTCAGCAATCGAAGCCAACCTGAGATCGCACGCCTGCTTCGGTTCCGCGGGACGTCTTTCAAAGCCAAGCTGCTACGCAGTCACCGGGCGGAACTCCTTGCTCTGTTACGGGAGTACGGACTGACCAACGTTCGCGTCTTCGGGTCCTTGGCCACCGGCACGGAAACCGGTGACTCTGACATTGACCTCTTGGTCACCCCGAGTCGCCCCATGGGCCTCCTGGAGCAGGCCCGGGCAGAGGTGGCGGCCGCGGACCTCCTGGGCGTGACCGTGGACCTGGCCATGGATGATTCCATCCGTGATGACCTGCAAGAACGCATCGACGCAGAAGCCATCCAACTGTGAGTCGCACAGTCCGGGAACTCATCACAGAAGCTCTCACGCACTTGGACAAGGTCCAGACCTACGCCCTGTCAGATCTAGACCAAGACCTCGTCATCGACGCCATAGCGTTGCGCATCGCGTCGTGCATCGATTCACCGCCCCGAGCCAGTATCCGGCGAGCAGGCCTTTTGATCGCCCCTGAGTGCTGAGGGGCGATCAAAAGGCCTACTCGGCGGGGGAACTCGGGATCACGTCACCTGCGAGAGGATTCCCGCTCACGATGGGAAGTCATGGCCCCATCGAGAGCCCATACAGCGCCGTAGAGCACGCCGGCGATCGGCCAGATCAACCAGGAGATTCCCCAGGCGTCCCAGATGAAGCTCCAAGCCAGGAGGATGACCACCACCACGGGCCAGTACACGGCCGTGATCACTCGGATGACGGGGTTGCTGGGTTCGTCGTCGTCGTCGATTTCCGGATCCGCCAACAAAGTTTCTGCAACGCCCTCCGTCCAGTTGGTCAGCGTCGCAATCACCAGACCAATGGCCACCATGCACAAGGTGAGGATCACCCCGAACAACACCAGCGAGCCGTTGTCTTCACCCAACAGACTGAACAGCAAAACGGGCACCGGGGACAAAACCCACAAGCCGACCGAGATCATCCGAGCCCGGATCACCCCTGCGCGATTGTCGTCCCAGAGTTCGTGAGCGACGGCGTCGCTACGGGACGTGCGGGTGAACTCGCCGGATTCGATGTCGTAGAACTCCTCCAGCATGGCGCCACGCCGGACCTGAAGCAGCAATCCCATGGTCACGATCACCAGCAGTGTCACCACCCCAGCGGCAAGCGCCCCGTTGGGCAGACCGTCCGCGCCGGAACGGTCGAACACCGCGATCAGCCCCAGGAGAGGTACCGGGCTGAGCACGAACAGGGCCGTGGAGACGGCCCTGATCAAGGCGGAGCCGCGGACCGCCTCTGCGTAACGGCGGGCGCGTTCGGGCTGAAGGGTGGGAAACGTGCTGTGCGAACGAGTGTTGGGTACCGCACCGAGTTCAGCATCGATGCCGAGTGCCGGCGCCACTTCATCCAGGGAGCCGAATTCGGCAATGACCTGCCCGACTGCCTCCGGCTCCGGAACCCCTTGGCCAAGGAGGTCGTTGAACTTGTCTTCCATCATGTCCCGCAGCTCCAGACGAGCCCGCTGCATGTTGGTGGAGTTGGGGTACGGGGCGAACAGAGTGTCCAGAGGTACGCCTAAGTGCGATTTTGAACACACGGGGATTGCCTAATTCCCACCCAGGGTTGCCATCACGAACCAGCAAGCACCTCCGTCAGCAGAAACCAAACAGATCAGTTCGTGTGAAGAAATGTGACGCAACGGGAAGATCCACGGCTGTGCGTTGTTACGTTCAGCAGACCGAAGACATCAGCGGTCCGCTGCCCACCAACGAAAGGCAGCTGGAATCCCGACCACCAACTTTCAGGAGGACCACCATGTCCCTGTTCCTTGTTGAACTCGCCCCCTCCAACACGGAGAAGTCGGCTGTGACCGAGCTGCTGGAAACCGTTTCCCAGGCCCTGTCCGCCACCGGTGCCGAGCTGATCGAATCCCAGGTCACCGCAGGTCATGAGCGCGTTTTCGTGATCCTGGAGGCCACCTCCCAAGACGGCATCTTCAACTCCGTCAAGGACGCTGTGGGAGAGATCGACGTCGACGGCCCGCACGAGGTCCGCCTGGTGGGTGCCGAGCTGGAGGACATCAAGAACCTCAAGAAGTCGGCCGAGTACCTGGTGGAGTGGGACATCCCCGCAGAGATCACCATGGACCAGTACCTGACCCGCAAGAAGGCCAACGCCCCCAAGTACGCGGAGGTCCCCGAGGTCCAGTTCCTACGCACCTACGTGCGTGAGGACACCGCCAAGTGCCTGTGCTTCTACGACGCCCCGGATGAGGACGCCGTGGTGCGCGCCCGCGAGGCCGTCTCCACCCCGATTGACCGGATGCACAAGCTGGACGCCTGAGCCGCAAGCCCACCGTCTGCCCCGTTCTGCGGGACAGCACACGTCAATGATCGGACGCCCCGCCTCATCACTGAGCGGGGCGTCTGACGTGGATCCGAACGTCAGGAGATTTCATGAGCACCGACTCCCTTTTCGCCGTCGCACCCTTGGTGGACTACCCGCAGCGCGAGCAGGTGATTACTGCCGCCGCGGCCAATGCCAAGGCCGTTGACGTCAACGATGAATCCCCGTTTGCCGTCCTGCGTTCCCTGGGCCAGGAGGGGTTGTTGACCCTTGGCCTGGACGGTTCCTTGGCACAGCAGGCGGCTGTGGTCCACGATCTCGCCACCGAATGCACCGCCACCGCGTTCTCCCTGTGGGCCCACCGATCCAGCGTCGAGTACCTTCACGCCACCGGCCACGATCTGCCGCAGGGCATGGTGGACGGATCACAGCCCGGCTCCACGGCCATGGCCCCGGCCTTCAAGGCCTCCGCCGGGATCGGAGAGATCCCGGTGACCCTCACCCGCGCAGGTGACGGTTGGGTTCTCAACGGCGTGATCCCGTGGGCCTCCAACCTCTACCCGGAAGGTTGGGTGGTGCTCCCCGCTGTGCGCACCAACGACGACGGCGTTACCCAGCCCGTCATTGTGCTCACCCGCACGGCTGCGGAGGGAATCTCCGTTCGGCCGCTGCAGGACCTGATGGCGCTGGACTCCACGGCATCGGGAATCCTGAAGTTCCAGGACTCTCCCGTGGCTGATGACGCTGTGCTGACTGATGACGTCCCCACGTTCCTGGCAACTGTGCGTGGCCCGTTCCTGTTGCTGCAGGCCGCCTTCTGCGTGGGCCTGTCCGGTGCTGCCCTGGAGTCTGCGGATGCCGCCCTGACCGGGGTCTCAGAGGTTTTCCGGCCCGAGCGTGACGCCGTGATGGCCGAATACCAACGTGTGCGCTCCACTCTGTTGACCTATGTGGGGACCCCGCGCGACCTGCCGTTCAAGGATGTTCTCCAGCTGCGGTTGGACGCGGCCGTCCTGACCGGTGAGGCAACGCGCCTGGAGTCCAAGGTGGTGGGCGGCAAGGGCTATGCCTTGCGCTCGGCCACGGCACGGCGCGCCCGTGAGGCTGCGTTCCTGCCCGTCCAGTCCCCCACCGAATCTCATCTGCGTCACGTCCTGGCTCAGCTGGCCAGCCAGGAAACAGGCGCATGAGCACCCACACGGAACCCACCCGTTCAGGCGGTACTGCCTCCGCGGCCCTGCGGGTCACGGAGGTCTCGAAGACCTACCCGGGCTCATCCACCCCGGCGCTGGACAACGTCTCCATGACCTTGCGCGCCGGCGAGCTGTTGGCCGTGTTGGGCCCGTCGGGGTCGGGCAAGTCCACGCTGCTGCGCGCCATCGCAGGCCTGGAGTCCCTGGACTCAGGCTCCGTGGAAGCACAACCGGCCCACGACCGAGTCGCCGTCGTTTTCCAGTCCCCCGGGCTGTTCCCGTGGCTGAGCGTGCGGGAGAACGTGGCCCTGGGCGGACGGTACAAGCGCAACCGGGACCGGTTCGATCACGACGCCGTGGAGGACCTCCTGGGCGTTCTGGGGCTTGCGGGCCTGGCGGATGTTCCGGTCACGGAGCTCTCCGGCGGTCAGGCGCAGCGCGTTGCAGTGGGGCGGGCCCTGGCGGTGCGCCCCGACGTCGTGCTGTTGGACGAGCCCTTCTCCGCCCTGGATCCGGCCACCCGCGAGGACCTGCAGGTCTGGTTGCGCAACGTGGCCCGTGAGCTGAATCTGACCATCTTCCTGGTGACCCACGATGTTGCCGAGGCGGTGGCCCTGGGCGACCGGATCGGGTTCTTTGGCGGGCCGCAAGGCTTCAGCCGGGAATGGGTTCCAGCTCGTGACGGCACCACGGTGGAGGAAATCGTGGCCTACTACCGCGGTGGCGGGGACGTTCCGGGGAGTTGGGTCATTTGAGCGGGGTCCCACACAATCGCAGTGGCGCACCCCTGAACCGTCGTCAGTTGCTGACCGCTGGAGCCACCGCGGCCGGTCTGGGTGGCCTGGCCTGGGGCGCCGGAGCCGTGTATGCAGGCAACCGGCAATCGGCCAGGGACACCACCGATGCCGATGCCCCCGTGCGCATCGGATATTTGCCCATCACGGATGCCACCCCGCTCCTGGTGGGGCACGGCAACGGGTACTACGCAGATGCCGGGGTCACGGTGGCCAAACCCACCATGTTCCGCAGCTGGTCATCCCTGTCAGAGGCCTTTGTGTCCGGGCAGGTGGAGGCCATTCACATGCTGATGCCCATGGCCCTCTACATGCGCTACGGATTGCAAGCGGATGTGCGGATCACGGCCTGGAACCACACCAACGGTTCCGCCCTGACCACCGGCCCGGAGATCACCTCCATCCAAGATTTGGCCGGGCGTTCCGTGGCGATCCCCGCGTGGTGGTCCGTGCACAACGTGGTGATCCAGAAGATGTTGCGCGCCGGTGGCCTGACCCCGGTCATGCGGGAGGCACCCTCCCGCGAGCGCAACACGGTGACCCTGCTGCCCATGGCCCCGGCAGACATGCTGCCTGCGTTGAACAACGGGGTGATCGGGGGCTACACCGTGGCGGATCCGTTCAATGCGGCGGCGGAAGCTCGGGAGGTGGGGCACATCCACCGATTCACGGGCGATGTGTGGGAGAACCACGTGTGCTGCGTGACCATGATGCGCGGTGAACTGCTGCGCAACCGCCCCACCGTGGCCTCCGGGTTCATGGACGGGCTGGTCCGGGCACAGGCCTGGTCCCGGGAGAACCGGCCGGAGGCTGCCGCCCTGTTAGCCGCCAACTACCTGCCCCAGCCGCCCAAGGTGATCCAGAAGGCCCTGACCCGCTCCCAGGAGCAGCACGCGGACACCATTGCCCACCCGGACTGGCACGGTGAGCGGATCGATTTCCGCCCCTGGCCGTATGAATCCACCACCGAACTTCTGGTCCGCTCCATGAAGGAGACCGTGGTGGATGCCCCCACGGACTTCCTCTCCGGCCTGGACCCGGCCCAAGCCCACCGGGAGCTGGTGGATGACTCCCTGGTGAAGGACAGCATTGATCGGCTGGGTGGCATGGAGATCTTTGGCATGACCAGCACGCAACGCTCGGAGGAGTTCTCCGCATGAACACCGCAGATTCTGGATCCCGAACATGGATCACACCTGCCGGCTCGGGTTCACATCACGAATCCGAGCACTCACCATCCACGGACCTGGATGCCGCCGGCGGCTCACGTCAGCACCGCCCGGGTTCCCGCCGGGGCCACCGCCGCCAACCGTTGGCCCCGCGGCTGATCTGGGGTGCGTTCGGGCTGCTGGTCACCGTGGCCGTGTGGTGGATCTTCACCCACGCCGCTGGTGGCGCCAACTCCATGCTGGCCGCCTTCCAACCGGAACGGCTGCCTGCTGCACTGGGGTCCCTGTGGGAACGCGGGGTGATCCTTCAGGACGCCTCCACCTCCCTGTGGCGCCTGTTGTGCGGGCTGGCTCTTGCCGTGGTGATCGGCGTCCCGCTGGGTCTGATGATCGGTTTCTCCAAGCCCTTCAAGTGGGCCTCCACTCCCCCGGTGCAGTTCCTGCGCATGGTCTCCCCGCTGTCCTGGGCACCCGTTGCGGTGGCCTTGTTCGGCGTGGGGCACGCGCCGGTGATCTTCCTGGTGGCAGCCGCCGCGGTGTGGCCCATCACCATGAACACCGCCGCCGGCGTGGCAGCGCTTGACCCTCTGCACATGCGCGTGGCCCGGACCCTGGGGGCCACCCCGTGGGAGCAGGTCCGCACCGTGGTGCTGCCCAGCATCCGCCCGTACGTGATGACCGGCGTGCGCCTTGCCCTGGGCATCGCGTGGGTGGTGATCGTCCCGGCCGAAATGTTGGGCGTGTCCTCCGGTCTGGGTTACGAAATCCTCAATGCCCGCGACCGCCTGGCCTACGACGAGATGCTGGTGGTCATCATCGTGATCGGGCTGATCGGCATCGCGCTGGACGCCCTGGCGCAATGGTTGCTGCGCGACCGTCGTCGTTGATCCCTGCCGAACCCTCACCGCACTCGCCCATCACGCCCTGATGAGCGAGTGACGTGAGGGTTCGGTGCGCGCACACGGCTGGGACTACGCTGTCTCTGGTCCGCCAACGCACCGCCGGGCCGCTCACCCTCGTCCTCCAGGAGCAGCCCCATGCCCACCTCCACGGCCTCACCCGCCCCCGGTTCACCGCATCAGCAACCCCCTACGACGCCGCAGCGCCAGTCCTCGCTGGCCCGTCGCCTGGGTCTGGGGTGGTCTTTGCACGGTGACGGCCACAACGTGTCCCAGGGTTCCGTTGTGCGTCCGGATGAACGGCTGAGCTGGCCCCGGACCATCGGAATCGGTGCCCAGCACGTGGTGGCCATGTTCGGTGCCACGTTCCTGGTGCCGCTGATCACGGGCTTCCCTCCGTCCACCACGCTGTTCTTCTCCGGGATCGGCACCATCCTGTTCCTGGTGATCACGGCCGGGCGGGTGCCGTCCTACCTGGGCTCGTCCTTTGCCTTCATCGCCCCGATCGCTGCCGCCATGGGCCAGTACGGACCCGGCGGTGCGCTCGGCGGGATCGTGATGGCCGGCGCCGCATTGTTCCTGATCGGCCTGCTGGTGCAGTTCGTGGGAACCGGCTGGCTGCAGGCGCTCATGCCGCCGCTGGTCACGGGCACCATCGTGGCGTTGATCGGCTTCAACCTGGCACCGGCGGCCAAGGACAACTTCATGCTGGCCCCGGTCACCGCCCTGATCACCCTGGCCACCATCATCCTGGTCTCCGTGCTCTTCCGCGGGATCCTGGGACGACTGTCCATCCTGGTGGGTGTGGTGGTCGGCTACCTGACGGCCGTGGTGCGCGGCGAGGTGGACTTTGCCCCCATCCGCGCAGCCTGGGAGTCCGACGGTCTGGTGGGGCTGCCGCAGTTCCACGCACCCGAGTTCCATCTGTCCCTGATCGGATTGTTCGTGCCGGTGATCCTGGTGCTGGTGGCGGAGAACATCGGGCATGTGAAGTCCGTGGCCCTGATGACTGGCGATGACCTGGACCCCGTCATGGGCCGCGCCATCATGGCCGATGGCCTTGCCACCGTGCTGGCCGGCTCCGGCGGTGGATCGGGCACCACCACATACGCGGAGAACATCGGCGTCATGGCCGCCACCAAGGTCTACTCCACGGCCGCATACTGGGTGGCCGCCGTGGTGGCCCTGCTGCTGTCCTTCATGCCCGTGTTCGGTGCTGCCGTGGCCTCCGTGCCCGCCGGTGTGCTGGGCGGTGCCGCCACGGTGCTCTACGGCATGATCGGGATGTTGGGCATCCGCATCTGGGTGCAGAACCGCGTGGACTTCTCCAACCCGGTCAACCTGACCACCGCCGCCATTGCCATGATCATCGGCATTGCGGATTACACCTGGGACGCGTTCGGCATCCAGTTTGCGGGCATCGCGTTGGGGACTGCTGCCACGTTGGTCATCTTCCACGGCATGCGCGGTCTGGCGCTGTGGCGCGGCACGGCCGGTGGAGTCGACCCCATCACCCCGGACTACACCCCGGTTCCCAAGGAGCACACCGGCCCCATGGGTTGAGCTTCCGCAGTTTGTCCCGACTGAGCAGCGACTTCCGCCGCTGGTCCAGCCCCCATCCGACGCCCGGCCCCAGCCGAACAGCGACTTCTGCCGGTCATCGGCTCCCCCTCCCTGCCGAGAAGTGTTTTGTGCTGCCCATCAACTCTGATGGGCAGCACAATTCGCTTCTCGGCAGGGTGCAGCGGAGGAACTCACTTCTCGGCGAAAGGGGCCGGAGGACGTCGACTCTCAGGGGCGGGTTCGCAGTGAACGTGATGTCTTCAGCACCGAACGGATGTGATCAACATCCACCTCAGCCGCGGTGGCCGGCTGCCAAGCGGGGTCGTCTTCCTTGTCGATCAGAGTGCACCGCACGCCTTCGTTGAAGTCCGGGGCCGCGATGGTGTCTGCGCCCAACGCCAGCTCACGTTCCAGGCACTCTGTGACCGATTCTGAGGCTGCTCCCACATCCAACAGTTCCCAGGTCCGCACCAGGGACGACGGCGAAGCCCCCGCGAGGTCCTCCCCCGCTGCCGCCATGACTTCTTCCAAGGTGTCTGCCCCGTAGACCGCTTCGATCTGGTCCCAGCGTTCGGGAAGCGTGGCGTGGGCGACGTCGTCGTCGTTGGTGGCCGCGAACTGCGCCACCGCAGCCTCCACGCCGTCGGTGATGGCAGCCGCCCGGAAGGCTTCCAAGCGGTCGGAGGGCACCAGGTGGTCGGCCAGGCCGATGGCCACGGCGTCGGCACCGGTGATCCGCTGACCTCCCAGGCCCATCCACCGGCCCACCGCCAGGGAGGGGCCCCTACCGAGCAAGCTGACGCGCGGCAGGAACCAGGAGGCGCCGATGTCCGGGAAGAAGCCGATGGCGCATTCCGGCATGGCCATCACGGTGTTCTCCGTGACCACACGGTGGCTGCCGTGCACCGAAAGTCCCATGCCACCGCCCATGGTGTAGCCCTCCATCAGGGCGATGTACGGCTTGGGGTAGGTGGCAATCAGGTTGTTGAGCGTGTATTCATCCGTGAAAGCGGCCATGCCGGCCTCAACGTTGCCGTCCACCACGGCTTGACGGATCTGGCGGATGTCGCCACCTGCGCAGAACGCCCGGGGGGCACTGGCGTGAATCAGCACCTGCTCCACCTGAGGATCATCAGACCAGCCCCACAGGGTCTCCAGCAGGTCCCGGTACATCTGGGCGGTCAGGGCGTTCAGGGCCTTGGGCCGATCCAGAGTGATGACCCCGGTGCCGTTGCGGACCTCCGTGCGGACGTACTGTTCAGGATCTGCGGCAACTGTGCTCTGCGTCATGGTTCCAAGCCTGTCACACGCCGTGGAGGTTGGGGTATGCCTCAGCAGGGAGATTCGCTCATGGGGTCCTTCTGGCCGTGGGAACCCGACGGCCATAGGCCACCCACCACGTCCAGGGCCACATCCGCCCGGTCCGTAACCAGGCCGTCGTACCCCATCTCCATCAGGGACTGCATGTCCTTGGGGCTGTTGACGGTCCACACGTGGACGTCCTTGCCATGACGGTGCGCGGCATTCAGAAAACGCTGCGTGGCCAGGCGGGTCCGCCCCAATCGGCGCCCGATCTTGGGGATTTTTTTGACCTTGGGCAGGATCCACCCCAGGTACATGGGCATCTGGATGGAGTCGAACGGCGGAACCCATTGCGCCAACACACGGTGCACCACAGGCCAGGCAGCCGGAACGGTGTTGAAGACCACCATGGTCGCCACAAAACCCGTTGTTCCCGCTGATGTGCTCAGTGGCCGGACCCCTCGATCGCTCAGCGCCTTCAGGGTGCGCCCACGACGAGCATCCGAGAAGGAGGCAATGCGGACCCGGCCTGCCGCATCCATCTCCGCCAGCAGATCTGCCAGCGCCGTCACGGAAGCCTCGTCCTTGACGTCTATGTTCACCTGCATGGTGGGCAGTGCCTCCAGGACCTCGCGCAGCGTGGGCACGGGGCTCTCTCCAGCCACACGGAGGTCAGCCAGGTCCTTGTGTCGGACGTCGTTGACCTGCCCAGCACCTTGGGTGACACGGTCCAACGTGGTGTCATGAAAGGCCAGCACCACACCGTCACAGGTGGTGTTGACATCGGTTTCGATCCACACGCACCCAAGGTCGTGGGCGGCTTGGAAAGCAGGCATGGTGTTCTCCGCGCCGTTGGGCGCGAATCCACGGTGGGCCAGCACCTTGTGGGTGTTGGTGACCGATCGCCTGGATCCGGGTTCAGCAGTCATGGGGTGAGCTTAATGCCCCGGGTTACCCATGCGTAACTTAAGCCTCTTGATGACGCATGCTCAACGGGGTTCGGGTGCTCTTCACCGCGCTTGGCGCAGCTGCTCACGCCGGGCCAGGAACTGCTCGATCACCTGGGCCACACCGTCCTCCTCGAAGGCAGGTGCCGTACGCTCCACAGCTTCGACGACGGCGGGAGCACCCGAGGCCAACGCGAATCCATAACCGGCCCAGGTCAACATCTCCAGGTCATTGGTCATGTCACCAAAGGCCATGACTTGATGGCTCTCCACACCGAGTTCCGCGCAGACCGACTTCAACGTCTCCGCCTTGCTCAGACCCAAACGGGACATCTCAGCCAAGGGTGAGCTGGGCACCGAGTGGGTCACGGACATGTGCGGTGCCGCATGCTCTCTGACCTGCTGAACGAACTGGGCGGGATCATGGTCATCACGCTTGGCCAGGAACTTGACCACGGCATCATCCGGGCGCAGCAGGGATTCAAAAGGCCCCACGGTGACTTTGTCCGAACCCGTGCGATCCGTGGGAATCCACCCGGGTTCTGCCACCACACCGCGCAGGGTTTCAGCACTGAAGTAGACCCCGGGAATCGCCTCCCGCAGTTGCCCGGCCACCCGCAGGGCAATGTGACCGTCAAAGGTGTTGGCTGCCAAAACTTTGTCTGCGGCCAGGTCATAGACCATGGCCCCGTTGGCGCAGATCACGGTGCCCACGGAGCTGACCAACGGACTGACCTGCTCACTGAGCGGATGCAGCCACCGGGAGGGCCGGCCCGTGACAAAAACCACCGGAACCCCCGCCTCCTCCAACGCGGTGAGCGCACGGAGGGAGCGGGGGCGGAACCGGAAGTCCTCCCCTATCAACGTCCCGTCAAGATCGCTGGCCACCAGGCAAACGTCTTGAACCAACCGTTGGGGGTCGGCACCCAGGAGATTGCTCAGTCCTCAGTCTCCTCATGCGTACCGGTCAACATGGCGCGTCCAATGCCGTGGAAGAACAGGTTGAAGTTCACCACCGCAGGGCTTGCGCCCTCCACATCCAAGTGGTCCGTGTCCACTGCGGTCACGCAGAAGATGTAGCGGTGGGCACCATGACCTGGCGGGGGTGCCGCACCCTCGAAGGCATCCGAACCGCCGTCGGTCCGGTGGGTGGTGGCCCCTTGAGGCGGCTGTGCTGCGGCACCGGTGTCCAAGCTGGTCACATCCGCGGGAATGTTGGACACGCACCAGTGCCAGTACCCGGACGGGGTGGGAGCATCAGGGTCAAAACAGGTCACCACATAGGACTTGGTGCCTTCAGGTGCCCCGGACCAGGACAGCTGCGGTGAGGTGTCCGATCCACCCAGGCTTTCGGTCACCTGTGCTGTGGGCAGCGGCTGACCGTCCGTGATGTCCTCTGAAGTCAGCGTGAATGTGGGCAGTTCCGGGAGATCGGCGTAGGGATCGCGGTTGAGCACAGTTCCTCCTTGAGCTTGCTCGACTGTGGTCGCCTGACATCTTGCGCGCCACCAGGCGTGAACGCCTGTCCCTTTACGCTACCCAAGCTTTGCCCAGGATGCCCATGCTGCAATCCCGCATGAACACCTGAGAATGCCGGAGCTGTCCCGATGTGCTTGTCCGTCCGTGAGGTCGCAGCGGCCTCTACCCTCACAGATCCCATGGATTCAGCAGGCTGACTCCCGTGCGTTGGAAGTCCTTGGTGTTGCGGGTGACCAGTGTGAGGCGGTGCTCCAGAGCGGTTGCGCCCATGAGGGCATCCATCTCTGGCATCGGATCGGGCATGGCTGAGGACGTTGGTGTCCAGCAGGTACTTCACAGATCGATTGCCCGTTCGGGGTCGATGCGGCGCTCAGGCAGGTCGAGTTCGATGTTGCGGTCCTGCCCCCTCCAGAGACGGTCACCCATTGGTTCCTGTCTGCCCGAAAGTCGATCGAACTCCGCGGCGGTGAGCAACACGTGCGAGGGTCGCCCGTGATCCGTGATGGTGACCGGCCCGTTCTCGGCAGCCCGTTTGGCGGCGGAGACGTCCCGATTGAAGTCGCGACTGGTGATGGTGGTGTTCACGAGCATCCTCCCGCGGGTACGAATTGTACCTACAGTAGGCAGCATAACGGGTGAACCCGCAGCGCATCCGGTCCAAGGATCAGTCAGTGGGCTGCTCCAAGGCATCCAGCTCGTCGCGGCGCGGCAGATCCGCACCAGCGCGGGAGACCGTGATGGCGGCAGCATCCGCCGAACGCCGCAGGATGGCTTCCACATCCGTGGCTGGCAGCGCGTTGATCCGCTCCCCAGCACCGGCTCCGTCCAGGCCACGGTCCGTGAACTGGCTGATGAGTGCTGCCATGAAGGTGTCCCCGGCACCCACGGTGTCCACCACATCGGTCTTGCGGGCGGGAACTTCCACGCCCTCGGCTCCTGTGGATTCAGTGATGGCCCACGGGCCCAGTTCACCGCGGGTGACCACCACCATCTTGGCGCCCAGACGGTGCCAGGCTCGAGCCGATTCCTGCAGGGTGGAGGTGGGGTAGAGCCACTGCAGGTCCTCGTCAGAGGCTTTGACCACGTCCGCACGGGAGGCCAGGTGCTCGGCGCGGGCGCGCACCGCTTCCACGTCCGTGGTGATCTGCGGGCGGCAGTTGGGGTCATAGGTGACCAGGATCTGACCTGAGGCGGCTTCCACGGCCTTGACCACGTTTTCCGCACCGGGTTCCACAACGGTGGCAATCGAACCCACGTGCAGGGCGCTGGACTCGGTGACCATGGCCTCCAACTCCGCCTGCTCCACGGGGAACTCCCATGTCATCTGGAAGTTGTAGTCAGCCGCACCGTTTTCCCCGATCACGGCTTCTGCCACGGAGGTGGCCGAGTCGTGGGTGGGCAGCGGAAGTTCAATGCCCTCAGCACCCAGGTGCTGTGCCAGGAGTTGGCCGTCGTCGTCGTTGCCCCAGGCGCCCAGGAAACGGACGGGATGCCCCAGCCTGGCCAGGCCGAGGGCAACGTTCATGGGGCTGCCGCCGGGGTGCCGCACGGGCTCCCGATCCGGGCGCGAAACAACGTCAATGAGGGCTTCCCCGATCACAGTCAGCATGCCCAAACACTAACACCGGGGACCTGCGCCACAGGCGGGGATGACGCTGGTTGACGGGCCCCGCACCCAGGCGTTCTCAGCCCATCCACCAAGCCTCAACGGCGCGCTTCAGACCGTAAAGATCCTCCACGTGCACCATCTCCCGGGCTGAGTGCATGGACAGCAACCCCACGCCCACATCCACGGTCCGCACACCCAGCCTGGTGGCGGTGATGGGACCGATGGTTGACCCACACGGCACCGTGTTGTTGGACACGAATTCCTGCGTGGCCACACCTGCCGCCTGGCAGGCCAGCTTCCACTGCGCGGCACCTTCAGCATCCGTGGTGTAGCGCTGGTTGGCGTTGATCTTCAGCAGCGGACCGCCGCCGGGGACGGGCTTGTTGGCGGGGTCGTGATGGCCTGGATAGTTGGGGTGCACCAGGTGCCCGGCATCTGAGGACAAGCACCACGACGACGCCCACGCCACCTGCCGCTGCTCATCCGACCAGCCCAGCCCTGCACCGATCCGGGTCAGCACATCGCCCAGCAGCGGCCCACCGGCACCCGAGCGGGTCTGGGATCCGATTTCCTCGTGATCAAAAGCCGCCAACACGGTGATGGTGGGGGCAGATTCCAAATCCTCCACGTGCTCGGTCACAACGCTCACGCTTGCATGAACGGAGGTCAGATTGTCCAGCCGGCCGGAGGCCAGGAACTCACCGTGGGCACCGAACCGTTGGGCTGGCTGGGTGTCTGCCAGCACGACGTCCCACCCCAGGATCTCCTGCGCGGCCACCGCTGGCCCTTCAGCGTGCGCTCCGAGATGCGCCAGGACGTCCCCTGGCTGGGGACCGCAGCCCCACACCGGTTGTGTGTGCTGCTGCGGATCCAGCGTGAGCCCCTGGTTGGCACTGCGATCCAGGTGAATGGCCAACTGCGGAATGCGCGCCACCGGCCCGGTGGACACCAGACGAGTCTCCACACCCGAATCCGTGCGCACCGTGATCCGCCCCGCCATGCACAGATCCCGGTCCAGCCACGAGTTCAGCAGCGGCCCGCCATAAACCTCCACACCGGCCTGCCACCACGTGTGCGCACCCGTGCTCGGCTGGGGCTTGAGCTTGAACGACGGCGAGTCCGTGTGTGCCCCCAGGATCCTGAATCCCACCGGGGTGTTGTCCAGGTGGGCGGGAAGCACCCAGGCAACCAGAGCGCCGTCGCGAATCACGTAACAGCGTCTGCCGGTGGTGGATTCGGGGTCGGCAGCGGGCCAGGGCTGGGTTTCGGACAACTGCGTGAAGCCGGCTTGCTCCAGGCGTCGGGCGGCCTCCGCCACGGCGTGGTAGGAACTCGGCGCAGCCTGGACGAACTTCCCCAGGTCCTCAGCGTGGGCGACCGCCTGTGCTGACGGCCCTGAACCTGACGTGGACACGCCCGAGTCCGGTGTTGATTCGGCGCGACGTTGGGTCACAGCTGTTCTCCTTGTTGCGTGCCGCTGGTTGCCTGCTGTCCACCGGATGCCGGCTCAGCACGGGCCATCCACACCACCGGATGGGCGTGAACGGGCGGATCCGAGCCTGGGATCAGCTCTGTCTCCGGTGCGGCGTAGGCGATGAGTCCATCGGCGGGCACAAGGCGCAGGCTGCCGTCCTGGTTGATCTGATGGGGCTGCGCGTAGGCCATGGATGCAGGGATCACCACGGGCACCAGATTCGCGGACTGGGGAGCAGAATTCCCGGGCAACTGGTGGGCTGCACTGGAAGGCTGGCCTGTATTGGATGGCTGGCCTGTGGCAAATCGCGGGGATGCTGTGAACTGGTGGCCACCCGGCATCTGCGGGTACCCCTGACCGACCGCCCCCTGTGTCTGCGGTGCCACACCGAACGGGCCGAACTGAGCGGCCTGGGCAGCGTAGGCGGCACGCACCTGGTGGTGCCAGGCGTCCTGATCCTTCTTGGGCCACACCACAGCCCTGCGGGTCACTGCGATCCGTCCGCGCTTGATCAGCAGCAGCACGATCAGCGCGTACACGGTTTCAATCACAAAAATCACACCGAAGCCGAACACTCCCACGGAGGCATCCTCCGCCGTGGCCGGCTGAACGGGCCACGCAACTGCCAGCAGGGTGACCACCATGTTGTTGACCACGTGCAGGCTGATGGCAGCTTCCAAGCCACCTGTTCGCCAGGTCAGGAAGCCGGTGATGACGGCCATCCACAGCACGGAGAGCTGGCCCCAGACGTCGTACATGTGCCCCAGCATGAACAGCGGTGCCGGCAGCAGGATGGCCCACGCGGGGTTCTTCAACCACCGGCCAATCGACTGAGCCAGGTAACCGCGGAACACCACTTCCTCCGCGGTGCACTGAATGGGCACCACCAGAAAGGCGAACACCAGGGTCAACCACCACAGGGGGTGGCGTTCGGCCAGAACGACGTCGGCAGCAGGATCCCCTGAGGTGAGAGCCATCTGCAGAAGGGTGGCAGCACCGTAGATCACCACAAACACGGCGGTGGCCAGACCCATGGTCAACAGCAGCCACTTCCACCGGATTCTGCCGGTCACGGACCAGATCAACCCCACGGGCCTGGGACGCAGAAGCCATCTGGTCAGCAGCGCAATGGGCAGCCAGATGGCCACGGAGCCGAACAGGAACAGCAACAACCAGGGGTTGGTCATGTCCATCTGGGCCATGTCCCCGGTGCTCAGGTCCGTGAGGAAGTTCTGACCCCCCACAACAACGGCAATCAGAGCTCCCACGATGAAGAACGCGATGGAGGCAACCACAACACCCACCAGCAGGGCGCCGCCTTCAGCCAGCGGTGACCACCTGCGGTGCTTGGGGTCAGACAGCGCCAAACGGTGATAGGCAAGGTCCCGGTACTGCGCCCCCGTGGGCAAACCGGTCTGCGGGTTCAACGGCGGCAGTTGCGGGACACCCACCGGGGCCGCGCCGGGACCGGCACCCCACGACTGTGATGGCGCTGTGGCTTGTGGAAACGGCCCGGTCTGGAGAGTCATGCCTTCACCGTATCCAAGACCGGGGACACCAAGAATCCACCTTAGGAACGATTACCTGGCAAAAACTCGCACAAAAGCACTGAGCAATTGGGACGGGACCTCCACCTTTGGGCCGTCCGTGACCTGCTGTTTGACTGCCTCGGCATCCTCCACCCGGAAGTAGCCGTGGTGTTTGTAGGCCTCAATCCGGCTGATCAGGGCGGGAGCATCTAGCTCAGGGTGGAACTGTGTGGCGTAGGCACTGGGCCCCACGCGGAACATCTGTGCCGGGCAGTTGATGCCTGTGGCCAGCAGGACTGCTCCTGGCGGGAGGTCCCGGATGGCCTCTTTGTGACCCACATAGGCGTGAAAAGTCCGCGGAAGATCAGCCAGCAGGGGGTCCTGGGCGCCGTCGTCGGTCACGGTGACCTCAATTGCGCCCACGTCCTCACCGTAGGTGCCGTCCACCACCCCGCCCTGGTGCACGCCCAGCGTGCCGACTCCGTAGCAGGCTCCGAAGAACGGGATCTGCTGCGCCATGACCCGGTCCAAAAGTTCACCCAGGGAAAGCTCCACCCGAACCTGAGTGGCAGTTTTCTCCGCCTGCGGATGGGAGGTGTTGAACGGTGAGCCGCCCACAAAAACACCGGAATACCGGCTCAGGTCCACTGCAGCCAGTTCGCGAGTGGCTTCCTCACCTTGTTCCAGACGGATCTGGTGGAGCTGGTCCGGATCCAGTCCGGAGAACCGGCAGAACGTCTCGTGTTCCTCCGCAGCAATCACGTCTTCGGGCCGCGTGGAGACCAGCAGGAAAGGCAGCATGCTCACACTGTAGTGCCGCCGCCGTGCACTTCAGACCAGCCGGTCAGAGCTCAGATGCCTCAGGGGTGGTGAGCCGGATGCGCTGTGCGCCGGTGTACACATTGGCCACGTCCCCGCGGTTGAAACCCACCAGGGTCAGCCCGGTCCGGTCCGCCACGTCAACGGCCAACGCAGAGGGTGCTGAGACTGCAGACATCACGGGGATTCCCGCCATCACGGCCTTCTGCACCAGTTCAAAGGACGCCCGGGCAGAGACCTGCAGCACCGTGGCTTCAAGCGGCAGAAGGTTGTGCTCCAGGGCCCACCCCACCACTTTGTCCACGGCGTTGTGACGGCCCACGTCCTCCCGCACACACAGCAGTTCCGGCTCGCGGGGTGCCGCGCCGTCGTCGTCGGCCTGGGGAGGGATCCGGAAAAGGGCAGCGGCGTGCACACCACCGGTTGAGGAGAACAGGCGCTGCTGCGAGCGCAGCGCGGCAGGCAGCCCCAGCACCGTGGGCAGCTCCACCACCAACGGATCGGTCAGGGGCTCGTACGGGGAAACCTTGAGCACCCCGTCAATGGAGGCCGTCCCGCACACCCCGCACGACGACGACGTGTAGACCTCCCGCCGTTTGGTCTCCGCCCTGGCTGCCACGGCCGGGTCCAGGCGGACGTCCACCACGTTGTAGTCCCGTGTGCCCTCGGCATTGATCCCGGAGCGGTAGTCCATGCGCAGGATTTCCGACTGCCGGGTGATGATCCCCTCCGAGACCAGGAACCCCGCGGCCATGTGGAAGTCATGGCCCGGGGTTCGCATGGTCACGGCAAAGGACTGCCCGTTGAGCCTGATTTCCAGGGGCTCCTCACCCACCAGGGTGTCAGCGCGAGCCTCAGCCCGCAGCTGCCCTGATGCGTCCGTGCGGATCCGCTGGATGCGGCGCCGCTGGGTGGAGCGAGTCATCGCAGGCCACCCGGGGTGAGGATCACTTACCGCCCTTGAGGATGTCGAATGCGGCATCCTGCGCGGCCTGACCGGTGGGTGCGGTCACGGCTGCCTGGGCGGCACGGGCAATCTGGTCATCAGTGGCCTGGCCCAACTGCACGCCCACGGCGGCAAGAGCAGGAGCGGCTGCAGACAGAGACGTCACGCCGAGTCCCACCAACACGCAGGCCAGCAGCGGGTCCGCAGCGGCCTCGCCGCACACACCCACAGGCTTGCCGGCACGCTGCCCGGCCTCTGCAGCCATCTTGATGAGCTTGAGCACTGCCGGCTGCCAGGGGTCGGTCAGTTCGGAGAGCTGGGATGCCATGCGGTCAGCTGCCATGGCGTACTGCGTGAGGTCATTGGTGCCGATGGAGAAGAACTCCACGTGCTCCAGCAGTTCATCTCCCATGAGTGCTGCGGAGGGAACCTCGATCATCACACCGGGGATCAGACCGCGGTCACGGCACATCTCCCCGTACCACTTGGCCTCATCCACTGTGGCGATCATGGGTGCCATGACCCAGGGCTCGGCCCCGGTGCCCTTGGCGGCAACCGCCACCGCATCGAGTTGGCGTTCCAGAACACCGGGCTGCTCAAAAGCAATGCGCACACCGCGCACACCCAGGGACGGGTTGGGCTCATCCGGCATGGTGGCAAATGCCAACGGCTTGTCCGAACCCGCATCCAGGGTCCGCACCACAACCTTCTGCTCCGGGAAGGCCCCAAAGACCTCGCGATAGATCCCGGCCTGGGTTTCCACGGAGGGCTCGGACTGGGCGGAGAGGAAGCACAGTTCGGTGCGGAACAACCCCACACCTTCGGGCAGGCCCGTACCGGCAGCGGCGCGGGCGCCTGCACCGTCCTGCACGTTGGCCAGTAGCTGCACACGCGTTCCATCGGCCGTGACAGCGGGTCCGGACCAGGCACGGATCTTGGTCTGCATCTGCGCGGACTCATCCGCACGCTCCTTGGCCTTTGCGGGGTCCGGGGTGGTTTCAATCTCCCCGCGCTCACCGTCCAACAGGATCAAAGCGCCGTCCTGAACACCTTCCAGTCCTGCACCCACACCCACCACACACGGGATGCCGAACTGGCGGGCAATGATGGCGGTGTGGCTGGTCTTGCCGCCCAGCTGGGTGGCGATGCCGCGCACGAACTCCGGGTCGAGCCCTGCGGTGTCTGCCGGGGCAAGGTCATCGGCCAGCAGGATCACGGGCTCATCCGGGCTGGGCACACCGGGCTCGGGCTCACCGCGCAGTTCGGCCACCACGCGGTCACGGATGTCCTTGAGGTCGGTGGTGCGCTCAGCCATGAGGCCACCGATTTTCTCGAACTTGGCAACAAACGTGTCCGTTGCACGCACCGTGGCAACCACAGCGTTGACACCGGCCTCAACGTGCTTGTTCACGGCACGGCGCCAGCCCTTGTCCGTGACCAAGGATGCGGTGGCTTCCAACACCTCAGCGGCGTGACCCTCAGCCTCCTCCGCGCGGCCCTGCAGTCGGCCCGAAACGGTTGCCGCGGCGGTATCGAACTGCTCCTTCTGCTCCGCACGGTCCGCCTCAGGGACCTCTGGGCCGTCCGTGGGCAATTGCGGGCGTGGCCTGGCCCAAAGGGCGGGGCTGGCGGCGATGCCGGCAACCACTCCGATGCCCTGGAGGGTGGCGCCTCCAGCCGGTGCAGCAGTTTCTCGCGACTCTGACGGCTGGCCGTCAGCAGACTCACCATTGGTGGCGGCCGGGTCGAAACGGGCATCAACAGGCATGGGGTGCGCTCCTCGTCCTTGAGATCTCCTGCACACATGAAAGTGGCGGAATTCCCAGGATACGTGGCGCGTGGAACCCACGACAACATGGGTTGACAAGCAACAAATTCGGGCATAATCATTCATATATGGGCGTAACAGAGATCACGCAGGGTGCTGACGGTCAGTTCCGTGGCGCCGGATCCGCCGGGGGATCACAGAATCTTCCCTCCGGCGTCGAACCCCCTGTGTCCACGCCCGATTCCAAGCGTTCCGGTGACTCACCAGCCCCCACCATGTACGCGGAGGAGCGGCGCCAGGCGATTGTTCGCATGGCATCCGCTCGCGGGCGAGTGGCGGTGACCGATCTGGCCGCCACCTTTGCGGTGGCCCCTGAAACAATTCGCCGGGACCTGGACGTGCTTGTCCGATCTGGTTTGGTTGACCGCGTGCACGGCGGGGCCATTCCCCGATCCTCCTTCGGCACCGCCGAATCCACCGCCCGGGAGCGGCGCACCACCCGCGGGGAGGCCAAGGCCGCCATTGCCCGCGCAGCCATGGCGTATCTGCCGGAGGCCCACGGGAGCATCATCCTGGACGGTGGCACCACCACCGGTGCCCTGGCCGCGGAGATCACCTTGCGCGCGGAACAGGACCCGTCCACCGGACCACTGACCGTCATCACGGACTCAGTGCGCACGGGGCTGGAGTTGTCCACCACTCACAACCTGTCCGTACACCTCCTGGGTGGTGTGATCCGTGAGGTCACGGAGACCGTGGTGGGTGCAACCGCGTTGACCATGCTGGGCCGGGTTGCCGCGGATGTTGCTTTCCTGGGCACCAACGGGTTGTCTGCCGCCTACGGACTGACCACCCCGGATGTTGAGGAAGCCGCCGTGAAACGCCTGATGGCCACGCGTTCCCAGCGCTGTGTCCTGCTGGCTGACTCCTCCAAGTTCGACTCCGACTTCTTGTGCACTTTTGCGGAACTGGACCAGATAGACGTGCTGATCACAGATGCCCAGCCCCCCACCCGACTTGCCCAGGCCCTTGCCCAGAATGAAATCGAGGTTGTGATCGCATGATCATCACATTCACCGCCAATCCGAGCATTGACCGCACCGCTGATCTCTCCACCGTCCTGGAACGCGGCGGGGTCAACCGTGTGGTTGCCGTTCATGACGGGCCCGGCGGCAAGGGAATCAACGTGTCCCGTGCTCTCACCCTGGCAGGTACGGCCACCACTGCGGTTTTCCCGGCGCCTGCAGGTGACCCCCTGGTTCAGGCCGTGAAGGAAGCAGAAGTTCCCTTTTCCCTGGTGGAGCGTGACGTCCGCGCCCGCACCAACCTGACCGTCACGGAACCGGACGGGACCACCACCAAGATCAACGAGCCCGGCGCACCTTTGGATGCAGACGCCCAACGCACGTGCTTGGATGCCTTGCTGGCTGCCGCCAAGCCGGGTGACTGGGTGGCACTGTGCGGCTCCCTTCCTCCCGGCCCGTCAGAGGACTGGTACGCCCAGATGGTGGCGGAACTCAAGCAGGCGGGTGTGCGAATCGCCGTCGACACCTCCGATGCCCCGTTGATCGCGCTGGCCGCGGATCTGGACACCGCAGCCCCTGACCTGCTCAAGCCCAACGGCCTGGAGCTGGGGCAGTTGGTGGGGGCTGATGGCCCCGCCATTGAGGCCGCCGCCGAAAACGGCGACTTCCTTCCTGCGGCCCAGGCCGCGCGCAAACTCGTGGAGGGCGGCGTCACCGCCGTGTTGGCCACGCTCGGCGCTGCCGGGGCGGTACTGGTCACCGCTGACGGCGCCTGGGTGGGCAATCCCCCACCCATCACTCCGGTGTCCACCGTGGGCGCCGGGGACTCCTCCCTGGCCGGTTTGTTGCTGGCCTTCACCCAGAACTTGGATCCCGCCGAATGCCTGCGGCACGCCGTGGCCTACGGCTCCGGCGCCACCGCCCTTGCCGGCACCGGTGTTCCCAGTCCCGATCAGGTCGACCTCGACCGAACCTCCGTCACCGAGCTCACGCTCGACTGACACCCACCTGTCCGATCCCTTCACACAGCAAGGATTCACCCATGTCAGAGCTACCTCTGATCGTCCCAGAGCTGGTCGTCCTCGATCAGAACCTGGGCGCTCACAAGAATGATGTGATCACGCAACTCTCCGGCGTCGTGGCTGCCGCAGGCCGCGCTGATTCCGCTGACGGCCTGGCCTCCGACGCCCTGGCTCGCGAGGGCCAGTCCCCCACCGGTCAGCCCGGTGGCATCGGCATCCCGCACTGCCGCTCCGCACACGTGAAGACCACGTCCCTGGGTTTCGCCCGTTTGGCAGAGCCAGTTGATTTTGGCGCCAAGGACGGCCCCGCGGACCTGATCTTCCTGATTGCCGCCGCGGATGGCGAAGGCAAGGAGCACCTCAAGTTGCTCTCCAAGCTGGCCCGCGCCATGGCCCGCAAGACCTTCCTGAGCTCCCTGCGGGAAGCCCAGACCGCTGAGGAAGTCGTGGCGATCGTGGAGGAGGTCCTGGCTCCCAAGCAGACCCAGACCTCCAACGACGCCGCAGCATCCGCCGGCAACGCAGGCTCCGGTTCCAGCGGCGCAACTGCCGCTGGTGCCACTGCAGCCGGTGCTGCTGGTGCAGGTGCCGCCGGCGCGGGTACGGGTGCCGGTGAGGGTGGTGCCAAGCGCCGCCTGGTGGCCGTGACCTCCTGCCCCACGGGCATTGCCCACACCTACATGGCCGCGGAGGCCCTGGAGCAGAAGGCCCAGGAAATGGGCCACGAGCTGGTGGTGGAGACCCAGGGTTCCTCCGGTGGCACCAACCTCACCCAGGAGCAGATCGACTCCGCTGACGCCGTGGTCTTTGCCGTGGGTGTGGGCGTGCGTGACCGCGAGCGTTTTGCCGGCAAGCCCGGTGTGGAAGCCGGCGTGAACGTTGGTGTTTCCGATCCGGAGGGTCTGATCAACCGCGCACTGGCGGCAGCGGATGACCCCAATGGTCACCGTATTGCCGGTGGTGCCGGGTCCGGTGCCGGTGAGTCCTCGGGCTCCTCGGAGGGGCAGTCCTGGGGCCGTCGCATCCAGCAGGCGCTGATGACCGGTGTGTCCTACATGATCCCGTTCGTGGCCGCCGGCGGTCTGTTGATCGCTCTGGGCTTTGCCATGGGTGGCGCCGAGCGTGTGGCCGAGGTGGCACCGGATGTGGTTGCCCAGAACACGTTGTTCAACCTGCCTGCTGATGGCGGTTTGATGCTCTACCTGGGTGCGGTGTTCTTCACCATCGGTGGGCTCGCCATGAACTTCCTGGTACCGGCCCTGTCCGGCTACATCGCTTACGCGCTGGCCGGCCGTCCCGGCATTGCCCCGGGCTTTGTGGGCGGTGCCATCGCCGTCGCCGTGGGCGCGGGCTTCATCGGCGGTTTGGTCACGGGTCTTGTGGCCGGTCTGATCGCCATGTGGATCGCCTCCATCAAGGTTCCGCGCTGGCTGGCGGGCCTCATGCCCGTGGTCATCATCCCGCTGGTCACCACCACCCTGGTCGGCCTGCTCATGTACCTGCTGCTGGGCAAGCCGTTGGCCTCCCTCATGACCTGGCTGCAGGACGGCCTGAACTCCATGACCGGCACCTCCGCCATTCTCCTGGGCGTCATCCTGGGCCTCATGATGTGCTTCGACCTGGGCGGCCCCGTCAACAAGGCTGCGTACCTGTTCGCCACGGCCGGTCTGGCCCAGGGCACCGATGCCGCGATGAGCATCATGGCCACCGTCATGGCTACCGGCATGGTTCCCCCGTTGGCCATGGCCCTGTCCACCACGGTCCGCGGCAAGCTGTACTCGGAGGCCGAGCGTGAGAACGGGCGCACCGCGTGGTTGTTGGGTGCCTCCTTCATCTCCGAAGGTGCCATCCCGTTCGCTGCAGCCGACCCGCTGCGCGTGATCCCGTCCATGATGGCCGGCGGCGCCGTGACCGGTGCTCTCACGATGGCCTTGAACGTCACCCTCAACGCCCCGCACGGCGGCATCTTTGTGGTGCCGGCCATGGGCAACCCGTGGGGCTTCCTGATCGCCCTGGTGGCCGGTGTGCTGGTTTCCGCACTGATCGTGACCTTGCTCAAGACTCAGCGTCAGAAGTCCCTGATGGCTGCTGCTCAGCGTGAGGCTCAGACGGAGAACGCTCCCCGCGCAGCATCCGTGAACGCCTGATGTCCTGAGTTTCCTGGCACGCAGGCACCGAACCCTCACGCCACTACGCCATCACCCGTTGATGGCGTAGTGGCGTGAGGGTTCGTTCACATCCAGGACCGTTACAGGCACACTTCGGCCACAACTCGTGGCTGGCCCCTGAGACCTGACAGACTGTTGCCAGGGCTCGGCGGATGTGGCTGTAGTCTCAGCTGCACCATCGGGCCACCCCGAAAGCATCGATCCTGTAGGAGGAAGCATGCCCAGCAAGAAGGTTTCCGTCGGTTCCGCCGTCGGCCTGCACGCACGTCCCGCCGCCATCATCGCCGAGGCTGCTGGTGAGTTCGACGACGAGATCTTGATCGGCCTGGTCAACGATCCCGATGAAGAGCCCGCAGACGCCTCCTCCTCCCTGCTGATCATGGCTCTGGGCGCGGAGAAGGGCACCGAGGTTGAGGTCAGCTCCGAGAACGCTGAGGCCGTGGAGAAGATCGCCGCCCTGATCGAGAAGGATCTGGACGCCGAGTGATCTGCTGATCCGCACCACCGATTCAACTGCCCCGGAAGTGTGATCTTCCGGGGCAGTTTCATGTCCACGGCACGTCCCTTTTTGAGAATGATTCTCATTTGTGCGTACGGTGTGCCCATGCTGACGCCTTCACGCACCCTGCAGATCACCGCCGGACTTGCTGCCACCGCACTGCTTCTCTCCGCCTGCGGCACGCCACAGAACACCTCCGTTGCGTCGTCGTCGCCCGCGGTCACGCCCACCGAACAACGCCAGGAGGTCACCTCCCTGACACCGCGGGTGGTCATGACCTACGACGGCGGCATCATGACTCTGGATGGCCACACCGGCCAGGTGATCGCAGAAACCCAGGCCCCCGGATTCCTGCGCCTGAGCCGCCTGGGAGATGGCAGGCATGTGGCGGTCTCCTCCGGGGACAAGTTCACGGTTTTTGACACAGGCCCGATTGCTGAAGCCCACGGGGACCATTCCCACTACTACACAACACAGCCCACGCTGACCGACGTCGAACTCCAGGCACCTGAGGCCGGGCACGTGGTGACCAATGGTGGGCGCACCGCGCTGTTTGCCGATGGCACCGGGGCCGTGAGCATGGCCGAAACCAACCAGGTGCTGGCCGACCTGCGGGACGGGGACCTGGAGACCACAAGGACGCAAGACCCCCACCACGGCGTGGCCGTTCCCCTGAAGGACAACAAGCCACTGATCACGCAGGGAACCTCAGAGCAACGCACCACCGTTCAGGTCCTGGATGCCCACGGTGAGGTGATGGCAAAAACTCATGACTGCCCCGGAGTTCACGGGGAGGCCGTGGCTGAACCCACGGAGACCGACGACGTCGTGACTCTGGGCTGTGAGAACGGGCCAGTGATCTACCGTGACGGCGCATTCCACAAGGTTGCCGTTGCGGAGAGCTACCAACGATCAGGCAACCAATTCGGGACCACGGGCTCTGCCGTGGTGCTGGCCGACTACAAAGTGGACCCGGATGCCGAGCTGGAACGACCCACCAGGATCGGCCTGATCAAAACTCGCACCGATTCCGTGCAGACCGTGGATCTGGGCTCCGCGTACTGGTTCCGGTCCATGGCCCGCGGCCCGCGCGGTGAGGCGTTGGTGCTGACCTACAACGGGGAGCTGAACATCCTGGACCAGCATTCCGGTGAGGTCCTGCACCGGGTTGCGGTGGTCGACCCGTGGGAGGAGAACGACGAGTGGCAACAGCCCGGCCCGGCCGTGCAGGTCTCAGGTGATCACGCCTACGTCACGGATGCTGCGCGGCAGAAGCTACACGTGGTGGAGATCGCCTCCGGCACGGTCATGGACTCGTTCGAGCTGCCGCACACGCCCAATGAGTTCGTGGTGGTCAGTGGGCGGACTCGGTGAGGTTGGCACCGCGGCGTCGTCGTGACTGGAGAATCACGGCCCCGCACCAGAGCAGCAGGAGGAGGAAGAGCATCACGTACGGGAAGATCCAGATGGTTTCGGATGCGTGCAGGTCGATCCCCAACCGCTCGGTCATGAACAACCCGCGCATGGGTCCGATGTACGCACCGATCAGCCAGATCCAGGCCAACACCCCCGCAATGATCCGGGTGGCCCCGCGAAACACCTGCGGGAAGGCCTCCAACCACAAGGCCAGGGCGATCACCGGGTAGTAGACCTGGTGATGGGACCAGGAAATCGGTGACATGAACAGCATCACCAAGGCGTTGACGGAGATCGCAGAGAGGATCATGCCGCGGCGCGTCATGTAGATCAATGCCACCGCAACCAGGGCGATCATGATCAGCACCAGCGGGTAGCGGATGGGATCCACCAGATCCGCAGGAATGCCGTTCTTGATGAGCAGACCGGTGATGGCGGTGTTGTCGATGTACTTGATGGAACCCACGCGGTCGGAGGATGAGACCGAATCAGTCCAGAACTGGATGGAGTCGTTGTAGAGCACCATGAACCCCAGCGCCACGGTTGCCACAAAGGTCACGCCCATGGACAGGATCGCCCGGAAATTCTTCTGCATCAGGAAAATCAGGCCGAAAGCCAGCGGCGTGAGTTTGATGCCGGCTGCAATGCCGATCAGCACACCACGCGGAATGGAAGCCGTGACACGCTCAATCCAGGATCCTGTGCCATCCGTGCGACGCACCAGGTCCAGGAAGATCAATCCGAACAGCAGGATGTTGACCTGCCCCAAGGAGATGGTGCGGATGTACGGGCCGCTGAAGAGGATCGCCGCCAGCACCAGGGCAAACATGGCGCGGCTGCCCAGGTAGTTGGTCAGCGGAATGGGGCGGCCCTTGCGGATCGCGTAAGACACCAACGCGCCGGCCAAAGGAACCGCCACCACAAGATCGGCCACCAGCAGCAGGTAGCGGGTGACGTCAAAAGGAATCCACGCCAGCAGACCGAACAGCAACGCCGCAAAAGGCGGGTAGGTGAACGGCAGGGTGTCGTTGCCCCAGGGGACCGGGAATGCAAGATCGTAGAGCGGTTCCTGGCGGATGTTGGGGTTGGCAACCCACTGCGCACCCATGTTGTAGACCATCAGGTCCAGGGAGCCCCACGCCACCTGGAGTACAGACCACACCAGCACCAGTGCCAGGAACACATAGGCCAGGACCTGCGCCCACATGGGTCCAGTGCCCGGGGCGTGAGGGACCAGCCAGCGGTGGGAGTACGCGGACTCTGACTGGTGGGAACGGACGGATGCGGACACGCGCGCCTCCTGGGGTTGCGCGCACCGGTGTTGCGCGTGAACGGCCTGGGAATGCTGACAGACCCGGGTCCGGGTCCTGAACAGCGTACCCGCGGCCCCGTTTGACGGCCTACGCATTCACGACGACGACGCCCATGTGATCCGTCACGCTGGCCCCCATGTGCCCATAACGATTTGTTGATGAACCTGGCCACAGGGTCACCAGCTGACTAGGGTGAACACCAAAGAATGCATTGCCTCTGCGATTGTGAGGTGAAATCACCATGGACTCACCGCAAGAACCCCGATACCCACTACCCAAGCCAATATCTGCCAAAGACCGCCTGTGGCCCTTTTGGGCCTCGCTCCTGGGGCTCATGATCTCCATGCCAATTCTGATGGGAGTGATCCCCATTCCCGACTGGGTTGGCAGGTTCAGTTTGGCCGTGATCCTCATGGTCGTGGTCATGTGGGAAGTGCACCGAGTCCATGGTCGCAGCACCAGCGGCCGGGAGGTCCGCCGTTCGATCACTGACAACATGCCCAATGGCGCAAGCCACCAGGAGTGGTCAGGGGCAATCCCAGGCATGAATCTGGCGTCTCTCAAGACTGCCGCTGACGTTTTTGCCC
Source organism: Kocuria sp. ZOR0020 (assembly GCF_000800955.1). NCBI lineage: Bacteria > Bacillati > Actinomycetota > Actinomycetes > Micrococcales > Micrococcaceae > Kocuria > Kocuria sp. ZOR0020. Next base: position 3,245 of record NZ_JROX01000050.1, on the reverse strand, counting down.
AATCCCCGCAGTTCGCGGTTCATGGATTCGACCCCAATTCCCTGGTGTTGATGCTGCGCCGTCGGTTGGATGGATCCAGCTTTGGTTACGCAATCACTGTTCGGTGCACTCCGAATGCTGACAATGCGCGAGTCACGGTTACCTGCGCTCCCTACAGCTCCGCGAGCTTGTTGATAGGTGTTGCAGCCAAGGAGAATGTGGCCCGGGTAGTGGCAACGCTGCAGGCCCTTGCGGCCCTCACCCAAGAGCCCCTGCCAGCTTCCTCGGCCGGTGCAGTACGGCCATGAGCAAAGGATCAACATTGTCGCGGACGAACGTCACGCCTCCGAGCTCGTGGCGGCGTCGAAGTTGGATTCTTGCGGGCCTTGGGCTCGCCCCCATGGCATACATGGCCGTTGTGATGTTCGGGCCAGACGTCGGTGACTCCCCGTGGTGGCTGGTGTGGGTGGTTTGGCCCGTGTGTCTGCTGGTGCTCGCCATTGGTATCCGCACGTTCCTGAAGAGCCAACGCGCAAACTTTGACCGCTCGGACCCTGTCCTCAAAGACATCAAAGCAATTGACGACGGCGTCCGGTGGACCGGCCGCATCGCTGGACTGACAAGCCACAACATGGAGTCCACCATGAATCACGCAACCTCCCTTTACTCCAGGTTGAAGATTCAGGCAGTTTCCGCAGAACAGCTGCGCGCTGATCTGCAAACCACCTCCGGGTGGACCACACCCGGAACCGACATCACCGTCCGTGGCTTACCGCCCGCGTCCCCGCTCAATGACGACCAACAAGATGACCCGGTGTTCCAAGTCTCCAACACCACGCAATTCGCCAGGATTGACGGCCTGCAAGCGGCCGATGACCTTGCACGACTGGTGTATCTGTTGCGGGAGATCGCACCTCAGCATGCCCCTGTGACGAGCCCTTCAACTGACCCGGGCCTCTGAAGCAAGCACCGGTGACATCTCCCTCCGGCCGTCACAGGCTCCCCGAACCCGCCTACTGGAAATGGCGAACGCTCGTGGTCCGGCACGGGGCCCTGCTCCCCTTCTTGCCCATGGGTTTGGTGGGGATCTTTGGCAGGACCAGCGATCTTCCGTGGTTCGCTTGGCTGCCGTTCTTCCTGGGATTCATGTTCTTGAGTTTCGCCGACCCCAAGTTCTCCCGCAGCACACGGGTGATGGGTGCCCAACGTGACCCCGTTGCTGCAGCCGTGGTCCACGACGACGACTCCAGCTATTGGACCGGCCCCATCCGGGGACTAGGTTCACTCAACCTGGAGGCTGTCCTGACGGAGATCGCAGAGGGGTACCGCCGTTTCAAACTGTTGTCCGTGGCTCCGGACGGGCGCCTGGCCACCATCAGCGTTGATCAGAGCTGGAACAGGTCAAGCTCAGACATCACCGTGCGTGCGTTGGATGACCCGGGTGAGCATCACAGCTCTCATGATCCGATCGTTTATCAGGTGGTCCATGGCGCGGACCTGGGCTCACTGACCAGTGATCCCTTGCGCCAGCAGGACAATCTGATGCGCCTGGTTCGCCTGATGCGGGCTCTGGCCGCGCTTCCGCCCGCCGAATAGCCACCCGAGACCTCCGTAAAAGCCCTTTTCAGCACGATTCTTGGGCTGAAACGGAGGTCTCGGCGCCAGGGGGACGGGGGTTTCAGCGGCGCCGGAGTTTTCGCAGGGCGACTGCCGCACCCACGGCACCAGCCACCGTCAGCGCAGTCCCCCACTTGTCGACAACAGCGCGACCTGACACATCAGCTTCAGCATGATCCAGCCCCGGCAGAGTCTTTCCGTGAGCGGGCTGCGTGAGGGGGCCCGCGGCGTCGTCGTCGGTAAGAGCTGGGGCCGCGGAGGCCAACGTGCGATCTCGCGAGGACCGGTGACCGCCGGGGGCATGCGAGCGCAATTCCACCGGGAGGATCAGGTGATCCGGGTCCACCCACGGCTGAGCGGCAATCTCCTCCGCGCTGCGCCCGCCCCGCAGGCGATCCAACTGGGACTGCGGGGCAGAATCCAGTGGACGAAAACTGTCCAGGACCGGCGAGTACGTGGTCACGAGCACGGTTCCGTCCGACACCCGGAACTGCAGCAGCCGCAGAAAACCGGTTCGGCGCTCGCCATTGGCCTGCCGGTAACCGGCGGGGAAGTTCTCGTCCGGCATGCGCTGGGTCTGGTAGTCGGCCAGCAAACCCGGGGACGGGTAAGCCGCCTGGTCCTCCACCTGCCAGCCCGTGCCGGAAATGTGGCCACTGAGCACCAGCACCACGTTGGAGTTCTGGGTGACAACCTCGCGGTGGACCTTGACGCCGTCGTTGGGACCGTAGGAACCGGGTCCACCAAAAGGGGCGCCGGATCCATCAGGGCGAATCCCCTGGTCAAGATAATAATGCGTGCACACGATCGCATCCCGGTCCGCATGTTCACGCAGCACGGTGTTGGCCCAGGCCGTGTGTTCGTCCCGCACCCCGTAGCCCAGGTGCACAATCACCAAGCGGGTGTCGCCGACCTCCACCAGGTCGTAATGGCAGCTGTTCTCCCCGGCCTTCCACGGCCCGCCGTAGCTGGCCCGCACGGGCAGACTCCCGGCACTGGGCCGCCATTTGCGCGCAGCCAAGGTGCTCCGGATGGGTCCAAAGGCTTTGTTGAACTTCTTCAACTCAGGCGACCCGCGGCCCTCGTCCGAGCCCCAGCGGTTGTCATGGTTGCCGGGCAGGACCCCCACCGGCACGCCGTGGTCCTCGATCATGGAGATCAGCCGTTCAGCTTCCTTGAACTCGCGGGTGGCCGTGGAACGACGGTTCCAGAACCAGCACCAGTTCTCGATCAGGTCCCCGGTGTGGGCCAGGTACACGATCTTGCGTGCAGCGGCGTTCTCCCCCACCCAACGCGCAATGGCATCGTGGGAGGCCTTGAACCGCGCCTGGCGCTCGGGATCGGACGGGTCCGCAGCACCTTCGGCGATGTACTGCGTGTCCGTCAGGTGCACAATCGCAAAGTCGTAGTCGTCCGGGTCTGCAAATCCCACTTCCGCGGGCCGCGCCGGGCCGGTCGCGGGATCATACGCATCCCCATGCACGACGACGGGCGCCTGCCCCTCCTGATTCCTCTTGCCCACGGTCCTGGCTCCTCCCGGTGATGGCTTGATGTGCGTGGCCGGAAACCTGCTCCCGTTGATGGTGGCATCACCCGGTGGGAAAACGGGCTCATCGCAAATGAGAGTGTAGAAGCGGTCTGAACCCTCC
>NZ_JROX01000424.1:0-297 GCF_000800955.1 Kocuria sp. ZOR0020 | reverse complement strand
CGCCCTGGGTTTCGTTCCGAGGTCAGGGCACCGCGGGCGCGGTCACCTCGAGGTCAGTGTAAGCAGCCTCGACCTCGACCGGGGTCCGGTACCCCAGTCGTTCGTGGAGCCGAGCCGTGTTCCACCAGTGGACCCAGTCCAACGTCGCGATCTCCACCGCAGTAGCCGAGGGCCAGACGCGCTTGGAATAGATGATCTCGGTCTTATAGAGACCATTGACCGTTTCTGCCAGGGCATTGTCATAAGAATCCCCGACGGTGCCGACCGACGCGGTCACTCCCGCGGTCACGAGCGCGT
>NZ_JROX01000423.1:0-325 GCF_000800955.1 Kocuria sp. ZOR0020 | reverse complement strand
GTTTAACACGTTCAGCAAGTGATTGCAATTTATAAACCATTACAGGCTCAAGAGTATCAATAGTGAGTGTGGCTGCCTGCTCTGTTTTTGTTTGTCCGTCTTTGTGGACTTGTGCTTCATTTGATGAATCAAAAGAGCGTGATACGAGCAAAGCACCAACATTTGTAACGTGGAAAACTTTGAATACTGGGTTAGTGTTTAACAAAGCTGTGTTGATTGACTCAACCAATTTGCGTGGAAGTTGGAAAGTTGTATCTGTGATAGTTACGCCATTTTCTTCAAGTTTTGCGTTCCAAGCGTTTTTAATTTCTGATTTTCCAGAGTT
>NZ_JROX01000422.1:0-216 GCF_000800955.1 Kocuria sp. ZOR0020 | reverse complement strand
CAAAATGTATCGCTGGTTGACTATTCCATAGTTCTAATGTTTCCTTATCTACTTCTGGCTGATTCATGTACTCTCTGTTCATTCTAATCCTTGTGTTATCTACTTTAATTTTAATACGCTTCTTGTATTCTTGCTGTCGTAAGTACATTAGATATTTATCTCTAGCCATTGTTACCTCCTATAAAGAGTATAACATAAAATGCCTACAAAGTCAAT
>NZ_JROX01000049.1:0-7306 GCF_000800955.1 Kocuria sp. ZOR0020 | reverse complement strand
CAGGCGAACGGGGAGACGTCCAGGGAAGCGAATGGTGCTGGTCAGGGCAAGGGTTCGCAGCGGCGTAAGAAGTCCGGCAGTTCCAAGCAGTCGGAGCCGGAATCAGAGGCCGCTGAGGCCACGGATCAGGGCGGAGAAACCGGTCCGGATGACGGCCGTGAGGGCAACAAGCGTCGTCGTAAGCGTCGTGGAAAGCGCTCCCGCAACCGTGGTCAGATCGACTCCGAGAACCGCAACGCATCCTCTGAGGGCGATGGCCGGGACCGTGAGGCTGTGCCGGAACCCACCACGGAATCCTCCTCGGATTCTGCCGTGGCAGACTCTGCAGGGGCGGACTCTGCGGGCGCGAATGCCCCGAAGGAGGCCGCAGCCAAGGGAGAGCCTGCAAAGAAGCAGAACACGGAACCCGTGGCACCCACGCAACGGGAACAGCCGCGTCGTCGTACCCGTGGGGCCAGGCGCGCTGCCGCCCCCGTGGGCACACCGGAGAAGGCTGATGCCCCGGCCGTTGCGGGCGTGACGGTGACCGCGGGGACTGCGGTGGCCGTGACCGGTGGCAAGGGGGACCAGTCCAAGGTGACCATCAACGGGCAGGTGATCGATCTGCCCTACGGCTCCGGTGGGGCACCCTCCACACAGCAGGCAGGGTCCGACCAGTCAGCTGTTGCGTCCTTGGATTCCCTGGCGGATTCGCTGGGGGAGCGTGGCCCGCAGCAGCCGTCAGCCCGCAAGCCGCGTCGCTCACGCCGAGCCTCGGCACCGGCTGCAGCACCGCGCGCGGACGCCGAATAAGGCTGAGGCCTTCCCACCAGTGGCCCGGATTCCCTTGTGGAATCCGGGCCACTGGTCTGTGCGGTGGGTGAACGTGGGCAGCGATTTGAGGTTCAGGGGCTGCGCAGCGCGGAGCTCAAAGCTATGGTGGGTTACCACTGACACGGGGTGCCGCGCATGCAAGGCGCGGCTGAGAGCACACCCGTTGAACCTGATCTAGCTCGTACTAGCGAAGGGATTGTCGCCATGACGCACACGGTTGCACCTGGCTCTCCATTTCCATCAGATCACCTGTCCACAGCACTGGCTGACCTCAGACTGCAGCGCCCGCTGGTGCAGTGCCTGACCAACGCGGTGGTCATCAACTTCACGGCCAATGCGCTGTTGGCAGCCGGGGCTGCTCCTGCCATGACGGACATTGTGGGGGAGTCCTGTGATTTTGCCCGGATCGCGGATGCCGTTCTGATCAACCTGGGCACGCCCACCCCGGAACAGCGTGAAGCCATGGTGGAAGCAGCCGCAGCGTGTCAGGAAACCGGCGCACCGTGGGTTCTGGATCCCGTGGCCGTGGGCTCACTTCCCATCCGAACCCAATTGGCGCGTGACCTGCTGCAGTACAACCCCACAGTGGTGAGGGGAAACGCCTCCGAGGTCATCGGGCTGTGCGGCGGGGCCGGCGGCCGTGGCACGGACACCACGGATCAACCGGGCGATGCTCTGGATGCTGCGCGAACCCTGCTCACAGACCACGGTGTCCAGGCCGTTGCCATCTCCGGGGAGGTGGACCTGATTGTGGGTGCCACCGACCATGGTGAGGTGGCGTGGCATGTACCCCACGGGCACCGCTACCTCACCCAAGTGACAGGCGGCGGATGTGCGCTGGGCGCTGTGATTGCGGCCAGTCTGGCCGTGCAGGCGGATCCCGTGGAGGCCGCTGTTGCCGGAAGTGTGTTGTGGGAGGTGGCTGCTGAACGTGCTGCTGCCCGAGCCAATGGACCCGGGTCTTTTGCCGTCGAACTCTTGGATCAGCTCAACTCCCTGACCCCTGAGGCTTTGGCCTCGCAGGCTGCCGTGACATGTGCGGAGGTGGCCCTGTGAGTCCCCACAACCATTTCTCCGCAGATGACCTCCTGCTCTATCTGGTCACGGACACCGAGCTCAGCGCGCCCCGCAGCGTGGCCGAGGTTGTGGAGGCCGCCGTGGCCGGCGGGGTCACCATGGTGCAGGTCCGCTCCAAGACCATGGGTGGACGGGACTTGCTGGATTTGACCTGTCAGGTGGCGCAGCGGGTTGGGCACCGCGTACCGGTGCTGGTGGATGACCGGGTGGATGTGTACCTGGCAGCTCGGAACCGGGGAGAAGCCGTGGCCGGGGTGCACGTGGGCCAGTCCGATCCGCCCGTACGGGATGTCCGCGCCATCTGCGGCCCTGAGGCGGTGGTGGGTCTCTCGGTAGCAACGCCGGAGGAATTCGTGACGCTGGATCAGCTGCCCGCGGGAATCGTGGATTACGCCGGGATCGGTGCTGTGCACGCCACACAGACCAAACCCGATCACCCCGAACCCTTGGGTGTTGAGGGCTTTGCCCGCGCCAGGTCACTGTGTTCGGTACCGGCCGTGGCCATTGGTGGGGTCAAAGTCCAGGACGCCACACCCCTGATGGAGGCCGGTGCCGATGGTTTGGCCGTGGTGTCCGGAATCTGCGCGGCCGATGACCCGCAACAAGCCGCCCGCGCGTACCGGGAGGTGATCGGGCGATGACCACCACAGACACTCCATGCTCACGCCCGGAAACCGGTCCAGCCATCACACCGCGACGTGTACCCCGGGTGCTCTCCATAGCCGGCACGGACCCCACGGGCGGGGCAGGTCAGCAGGCAGACCTCAAGACCATCACTGCTCTGGGCGGTTACGGAATGAGCGCGATCACCGCCGTGGTCGCCCAGAACACCCGCGGTGTTCATTCCATTCACGTCCCGCCGCTGGAGGTGCTCACGGCCCAACTCGACGCCGTGTCCGACGACGTCACGGTGGACGCGGTCAAGATCGGCATGCTGGGTTCCGTCCCCGTGATCCACACCGTCAAGAAGTGGCTCACGGCCAACCGGCCCCCGGTGGTGGTCCTGGATCCAGTCATGATCGCCACCGCTGGTGGGCGCCTGCTGGACGACGACGCCGAATCCGCCATGCGGAACATGCTGCACCTGGCAGATCTGGTGACTCCCAACCTTCCGGAACTGGCTGTTCTGCTGGATGTGGAAGAGGCCACGTCCTGGACGCAGGCCTTGAGCCAAGGTCAACAGTTGGCGGACACCTACCAGGTCAGGGTGCTGGTCAAGGGTGGTCATCTGGCTGGTGACCACACTCCTGATGCACTGGTAACGCCCGGGGCAACCACACCTGCGTTCCAGGCAAGTGCCCCCAAGATCCACACACGCAACACGCACGGCACGGGGTGCACTCTGTCCACGGCCGTGGCAGTTCTGGCGGCACGCACGGGGGACTGGGTCGCCAGCGTTGCTGTTGCCAGATCCTGGTTGCGGGAGGCCATCCAGCAGGCAGACCTCCTGGACGTCGGCGGTGGCAACGGCCCTGTGCATCACGGGCACCACCTGGCAGATCTAGTGGACCGGATGGTGCAGACACAGGCACTGAGTCAAGGCGTTGGCTCCGATGCCGCCACGGACGCCGGTCACGATGGTTCTTTCACGCAGTCACTGTGGGATCAAACCGTTGATGTTCGCGACCGAATCCAGAAGGGTGCGTTCGTGACCTCGCTGGCGGAGGGATCCATGCCTCACGCGGTGTTCCTGGATTACTTGGCCCAGGACCTGCTCTACCTCCAGGACTACTCCGTGGCACTGGCACAGCTGGCCGTGAGGGCACCGGAAGGACAGTGGAGGGCGTTCCTTGCAGAAGGAGCTGCCGGCTGTGCTCGAGAAACAGCACAGCTGCACACCACGCTGGTGGATACCCGAGCGGAGGTGTCCGCCAGTCGTGTGACCAGCGAGTACACGGAGTTCCTGCTGGCCACCACCCAATCACGTGACTGGGCGGTGGGGGTTGCAGCAGTGCTTCCGTGTTACTGGCTCTACGCCTGGATCGGTGAGCAGTTGGCACAACAGGCCCCAGGTGTGTCAGCCGCGGAGCACCCTTACGCCGCATGGATCAGTGCCTACTCGGATCCGGTGTTCACCGAGGCCGCGCAGCGCGCTCGCGTCGTCGTCGATCATGTGGCACGCGGGGTGTCACCGCAGGTTCAAGAACAGATGCGCACGGCGTTCCACCGGGCCTGCGAGTTGGAGGAGCAGTTCTTCCGTGACCCCTGCGATCGTGGGGGACCGTCACGGGAGCCGTCCGGAACGTGAGCCTGCTCGCATGCGCGACTCGCGGGACACAGATGCTTGCCGCAGGTTGCGGGCATACCGTATTCTCGATCCCTGGTGCGTGGCCTGCGAGCCCCCAGAACTACCGTCCATAGCTTCAGCGCGGAGCGCGGCACGCACACCGGGTGTAGTTCCTGACCTTTTGCACATCGGTCCTGACCAGCGTCTCCATCCCACTGGCCGGTCTTGATGCGGATGTGCACGACTCCTTGGTCCGTGAAGGGAACACGCTCGCCATAGACAGTTTTGTTTCGTCTCGAGAGAAGTGAGTTCCAAGTGGTGTACGCGATTGTCCGCGCTGGCGGCCGCCAGGAGAAGGTTGCAGTTGGAGACCTGGTAACCATCGACCGTGTCGCTGGTGATGCAGGCAGCACCATCGAGCTTCCGGCAGTTCTGCTGGTCGACGGTGACAAGGTCACCTCCGATGCCAAGTCCCTGTCCGGCGTGAAGGTCACCGCCGAGGTGATTGAGGACCTGCGCGGTCCCAAGATCCGCATTCAGAAGTTCAAGAACAAGACCGGTTACAAGAAGCGCCAGGGCTTCCGTGCCGAGCTGACCACCGTGAAGGTCACCGGCATCGACGCCTGAGGCGTTCGGTCCCCACACCCAACCAGCCCGGCCCGCAGCGTCACGCAGCAGCGAACGCTCATCCAGGGGCCACCTAGCGAAAGCAGGCATTAGACATGGCACACAAGAAGGGCGCCAGCTCCACCCGCAACGGCCGTGACTCCAACCCGCAGTACCTGGGCGTCAAGCGCTTCGGTGGCGAGAAGGTCAACGCCGGTTCCATCATCGTTCGCCAGCGCGGAACCAAGTTCCACCCCGGCGCCAACGTTGGCCGCGGCAAGGACGACACCTTGTACGCACTGGCCACCGGTGAGGTTGCCTTCGGCACCAAGCGCGGTCGCAAGGTCGTCAACGTTGTTGAGGCCGCAACCGCCGAGTGATTTCCGACCGGCACAGGCGCGCAGCTGTCACGCTGCTGACCTGCCCGGTCCTGCTGATGCACGGTGAACCCGTGCATCACCGCTCACTGCATGAAGTAGAGGGTGGGTGCCATGTGCGCCCGCCCTCTACTCTTGTTTACACACAACTTTTCTGGGCTCCACGGGACACCGACGCAACATGCCGGGTCCACGGGGCCAACCATCCACACGAGGAGAATCCATGGCAGAGTTCGTCGACCGCGTGGTGTTGCACACCAGCGGCGGTAACGGCGGCCACGGGTGCGTGTCCGTCAAACGCGAGAAGTTCAAGCCCTTGGGCGGCCCGGACGGCGCCAACGGCGGCGACGGCGGATCCGTGATCCTGCGCGTGGACGGTCAAACCACCACGTTGCTCAACTACCACCGCTCACCGCACCGCGCAGCACCCAACGGTGGACCCGGCATGGGCGATCACCGCCAAGGGTTCGTGGGGGAGGACCTCATCCTCTCCGTCCCGGACGGCACGGTGGTCAAGGACCGTGACGGCAACGTGCTGGCTGACCTGGTGGGAATCGGCGCCGAGTACGTGGCCGCCTCCGGTGGCCAGGGTGGTCTGGGCAACGCGCACCTGGCCTCTCCCAAGCGCAAGGCGCCGGGCTTTGCCCTGTTGGGGCTGCCCGGGCAGGCGAACGATGTCGTACTGGAACTGAAGTCCCTTGCAGACATCGCCCTGGTGGGTTATCCGTCGGCAGGCAAGTCCTCCCTGATTGCGGCCATCTCCAAGGCTCGCCCCAAGATTGCGGACTACCCGTTCACTACCTTGGTGCCCAACCTGGGTGTGGTGGAGGCGGGGGACTACCGCTACACGGTGGCTGACGTTCCCGGACTGATTGCAGGCGCATCCGAGGGCAAGGGCCTGGGTCTGGAGTTCCTGCGCCATGTGGAGCGCTGTGCTGCCCTGGTGCACGTGCTGGACTGCGCCACGCTGGAACCGGGACGGGATCCGATCTCCGATCTGGAAATCATCGAATCGGAACTGGCTGCCTACGCCGTGGACGGCCGCTTGGACGGCGGCCGCTCCGTGCCCCTGTTGGAGCGTCCGCGCCTGGTGGTGCTCAACAAGATCGATGTCCCGGAGGCCCGTGAACTCGCGGAGTTCGTGCGTCCCATGCTGGAGGAGAAGGGTTACCGGGTCTTTGAAGTCTCCACGGCCTCCCATGAAGGTCTCAAGCAACTGACTTTATCCATGGGCCAGATTGTGCAGGAGGGCCGGGAACAGGAACCTGATACCGAGCCGGCACGCGTGGTACTGCGTCCCAAGGCCGTACGCGGTGGGGCCAAGGAATTCACCATCACCCGGGAGGAACGCTCCCTGGAACCCATCTGGCACGTGCGTGGAGAGAAGCCGGAGAAGTGGGTGCTGCAGACCGACTTCAACAACGAGGAAGCCATTGGCTACCTGGCTGACCGCTTTGCCAAGCTCGGGATCGAGGAGGAGCTGTTCAAGATGAACGCCCGCCCCGGTGACGCCGTGCTGATTGGCCCAGAGGAAAACGGCGTGGTCTTTGACTGGGAGCCCACCATGTTGGGTGGTGCCGAACTGTTGGCCTCCCCGCGTGGCACGGATCCCCGCTTGTCAGAGGACCACAGGCCCACGCGTGAGCAGCGTCGTCGTGAATACTACGAACGTATGGACGCCAAAGCCGCAGCCCGTGACGAATTGGAGGCGGAGCGTTTGGCCGGGATGTGGACCGAGTCCGTGGACGAGCGCCGCGCCCGCAAGCGCGAGTCCGAATGAGCCCAATCAGCATCAGGTGACGGCAGTGGGAAGGACACCGGAGAGCATGCCCACACGGGTGCAGGAAATCGACGTTGAAGCCCTGGAGGGCATGGCTGCCAAGTCGGCCTCTCAGCTCAGTGCGGAGAATCGCGGCAAGAACCGGCGTTCGCCCATTGAGCAGCGCGATCAGATTCACCTGGCCAAGCGCATTGTGGTCAAGGTGGGGTCGTCGTCGTTGACCAGCATCCAGAACTCGATTGACGAGGCCGCTGTGCAGCGCATTGTGGCCGCCCTGGGCAGTCTGAAGTCCCACGGCAAAGAGGTGGTGTTCGTTTCCTCCGGCGCCATTTCTGCCGGGCTGGCGCCGCTGGGATTTTCCCGGCGGCCCAAGGATCTGGCCTCTCAGCAGGCCGCGGCCTCCGTGGGGCAGGGGCTGCTCATGGG
>NZ_JROX01000421.1:0-286 GCF_000800955.1 Kocuria sp. ZOR0020 | reverse complement strand
GTTTTAGGTAGTTTCGGATATAATATCCCCATAAAACTAAATATTTCGTCTTTTATATCCCAACGACTTAAACGCTCTATGTTTGTTTCTCCATAATAAGTGTAAGAAGTTCCTTTGACATACTTATAGTATCCTGGTGCTGTTCCGCCATAAATTTTAGACTTTCCAGAAATAACTTTACCATTTTGAACCATATCGAAAGTTAAGTTTTCGTAAGTGTACCACTTTGTAATTATATCAAAAGTTATCTTTTCGCTGAAAGTTCCGTTCTTGCCATAACCCTCTG
>NZ_JROX01000420.1:0-224 GCF_000800955.1 Kocuria sp. ZOR0020 | reverse complement strand
GAATATACTGCAATTGTGTTTAAGACGGAACAGGTACAGAATTATATTTTAATCAATACAGATGTAAATGATGAAATTTATCAAGGCTGGAACGGAACGACTTCATTAAATTTGTTCCCTGTAATGGACTTTGAACGATACAGAACACGTATAATCGAACGCGGTCAAATGGAGTTAATCAATTTAACTAAGGCAGAGTTCAAAATCAAGAGAAAGGCGGACTT
>NZ_JROX01000419.1:0-915 GCF_000800955.1 Kocuria sp. ZOR0020 | reverse complement strand
GTGACGTTCTCCCGCCAGGGGCGCATACGCCATGGTGGTGGGGGCGGCGCCCAGTCTAGCGAGCCCGCCGACGGGGTAGGTAACCGACCCCGGTTGTCTCTGCCGTGAGATCACCTCCTGTTGTTGAGATGACACCCCGTTGCTGGTGATCTCAACAGTTGGCGGTGATCTCAGCGGCGGACGGCAAGTTCCCGGCGCACCATCGCCACCAGCGCGTAGGGATGGCGGGTGACCATGGCCCAGTCCACGCGGATAACCCGCCACCCCGCGTTGGTCAGCGCCTTTTCACGACGACGTTCGGCCCGGATGACCCCTGACGGATCTCCGAACTGGCCGGAATACTTGACCTCTCCGTCGAACTCCAGGATCAGCTTTTCTCTCTCCCAGGCGAAGTCCACCCGGAAGCGCTCCCCACCCACTGTGACCTGAAACGGGGGTACAAAGCCGGTCAGGTGGTTTTCCACCAGCACCAAGCGGGTCAAGGTTTCGGCCACGGACTCGCTGCGTGGATCCGCAAGCTCAATGACCTGGCGCGCACGTGCAACTCCGCGCTTGGTGGTGGATCGACCGAGCTGCTCCACCAGAATCTCCCGGCTACCGTGGCCCTACATGAGGCGGAGGTACCCGTCGACCACCACCAGCCCCTCACGCAGAGGCAATTCGCGCGCACAGTCGGCTGCGGTTCGGGCCAGCGTGGTGAGCCGAAAACCGTCAAACTGAGTCACGTCGGAATGCTCAATGGGCCACACCTTGTGACTTCGTCTGCTGAATGGCGGGGTTCTTCGGTCGCTTCGTGGCGGGGTCAGGTGACACCGATGACCAGGGTGCTCTGTGCGGCTTCGATGACGTCGTTGGTGATGGTGTCGAGTTCGTTGATCTTCAGGACCCGCTGGATCTGGGGGAAGAGGCGTTCGA
>NZ_JROX01000418.1:0-360 GCF_000800955.1 Kocuria sp. ZOR0020 | reverse complement strand
GACTCAGAACCCAAATGATTCTCAACGAATTAAAGAACTTGAACAAGAATTACGTTATGCGCAAATTGAGGTAGCTTATTTAAAAGGACTTCGGAGATTGGAGAAAAATGCTCTAATGAACAAAAATCAAGACTCATCTACAGTCTCCGTAAAACCTTCAAACTCAAAGAAATCTTGAAAGTTACAGGATTCCCTAAAGCCACTTATTATTATTGGGTTAACTGTTTTGAACGGGTAAACAAAGATGAGCTTATCGAAAAAGAAATGCTTAAAATACGTCAAGAACATGCCAATGCAGGTTATCGTCCAATGAGTGAATTACTTAAGCAACGTGGCTATCACGTCAACCACAAGAAGGTA
>NZ_JROX01000417.1:0-249 GCF_000800955.1 Kocuria sp. ZOR0020 | reverse complement strand
GCCTCACGCACCCCGGACCGTGTCAACAACGTCACGCCCTCTTACACCTAGGTCTCCGCCCGGGGACGGCGAATCTGCCGTTGCCCTGCATTGCCCCCGCCGATTCGGGCAAACCGGTGACAGTTTGGTACGCCATCAGCAGCTGATGGCGTACCAAACTGTCACCGGCTTGCCACTGGTCCCGGGCATGACGAAGGCCCCCACCTCCCCGGAATCCCGGGGCTGCAGGGGCCTTTGTGACTGGCGGTG
>NZ_JROX01000048.1:0-4261 GCF_000800955.1 Kocuria sp. ZOR0020 | reverse complement strand
GAAACCAGTCTTTCAGCGCAACCCACCACCGCTCAGTGCATGCTCGGCCTCAACCGTCGAGGCTCAGACGCCTCCGCAGCAAGAGGTCAGACGGTCTCCACCTGAATGCTGTACGTGATTCGGTGAGTCTCCCCGGGGGCCACGGTCACAAAGTCGTCCAGGGCATTGGCGCCTTCAATGCAGAGCATCTGCGTCCACTCCTCGTCCGCAAAATCCCCCATCTCCTTGGCCTTCTCCGTCCATGGATTCCAGACCACCGTGTTGGCAGCACCAGTCATGGTGATGTGCAGCTTGCGCCCCAGCAGAGGATCGTTGACCACCAGAGGCTCACCGCTGCGGTAGACACGATCAGTCTCCCCGGTGAACGTCACAGGGCCCTCCTGGCGCACGGACTCCTGGCCGGTGACCTTGTCCACGTAGTCCACCCCGTCCAAGCCGTCCACACTCACGGAGCGGAGATCACCCACGGCCAGGTAGGTGTGGAGAGCTTCTTCGATCTCCAACGGCTCAGACCCGGTGTTGGTCGTTGCCAATTCCAACGTCAGAGTGGAGCCCACCGTGACGGTGTACTCACACGCGAACGGATACGGAAACGCCTGGCGGGCCTCATCGGAGAAATCATCCTGGGACAGCGCGAACACCGCCACGGCGTCGTCGCAAGAAACCAGACGCCACGGCGTGGTGCGGGCATACCCGTGGGCGGGGGTGCGGTCACCGTTGCGGCCGGGGCCGAACCAGGGGAAGCAGATGGGCACACCGCCGCGGATGGCCTTGCCCTCCACAAAATTCGCCTGACGTGACACGAACAGGACCGGATCCTGCCGCGACGGCGTCCAGGAAGCCACATGAGCGCCCTGGTGGTACACGGTGGCGATCCCGGAATCATTGGCCAGGGCAAGGGGCTGTTGCAGTGCAGTCATGCCCCCAGGGTATGGCAACGCCCCCGGCAACCTGAGCGGTCACCGGGGGCGTTACGTGGGAGGAAGCAGCTCAGCGGCCGATGACCTCATAGGTGTCGATACCGCCGTCGCGACCCCGCATGAACAAGTCCACCTCGGACTTGCCGGCACGCAGCTTGGGATCGTTCTTGAGGTAATGCTTGGTCTCGCGCACGATCAGCCCGGACATGATCAGCAGACCCAGCAGGTTGGGCAGTGCCATCAGGCCGTTCATCACGTCAGCAAAGTTCCACACGGCGGCCAGCGGGATAGTGGCGCCGATGAACACCACAATGGAGAACACCACGCGGTACGGCATCACACCCCCGCGGCCCACCAGACGCTCCATGCAGCGCTCACCGTAGTAAGCCCAGCCCAGGATGGTGGAGTAAGCGAACATCACCAGGCCGAGAGTCACAATGATGTGCCCCCAGGCACCGGGCAGACCGTGGGTGAAGGCTTCACCGGTCATGGTGGCCGCAAAGTCACTGCCCTGCTCCCACACACCGGTGGTGATGATCACCAGACCGGTGCAGGAGACCACGATGATGGTGTCGATGAAGGTCTGCGTCATGGACACCAAACCCTGACGCACGGGGTGGGTGGTCTGGGCGGAGGCTGCGGCGATGGCCGCAGAACCCATGCCGGACTCGTTGGAGAAGATGCCGCGGGCAACACCCATCTGGATGGCCAAGATGATGGCGGAGCCTGCAAATCCGCCCACGGCAGCGGTGCCGGTGAAGGCATCGGTGAAGATCAAGGCGATGGCTGCGGGGATGTCCCCCACGTTGACCAGCAGGATGAACAGGGCGCCCAGCACGTAGAAGACGATCATGACGGGCACGAACGCAGCAGTCACGCGGCCGATGGACTTGATGCCACCCACCAGAACCACCATGGTCATAATGGCCAGCACCAGACCGGTGATCCAGGTGGGGATGCCAAAGGATTCGGAGACGTTGCCGGAGATGGAGTTGCCCTGGGTCATATTGCCGATGCCGAAGGAGGCCAGCACGGCGGCCACGGCAAAGAACAGGGCCAGGAACTTGCCGAATCCGCCGCGGATGCCGCGCTGCAGGTAGTACTGCGGACCACCGGAGATTTCACCCTTGGCATCCATGGTGCGGTAGCGCACACCCAGGAAAGCTTCCGAGTACTTGGAGGCCATGCCCAAGATGCCGGTCACCCACATCCAGAACAGCGCACCGGGGCCACCGATGGAGATGGCAGTGGCCACACCCACGATGTTGCCGGTACCCACCGTGGCAGCCAGGGCCGTGGTGAGGGCCTGGAACTGGGAGACGTCACCACCGGGTGCGTCAGCGTCCTTGCGCTCGAACAGTGCCAGCCGCAGGGCGGGGCCGAGCTTGAGGATCTGTATGAAACCGAGCCGGATGCTCAAGTAGAGACCCGTGACCAGCAGCAGCGGGATCAGGAGGAACGGACCCCAGATGATGCCCGCTGCGGAGCCGAAGCATTCCGCGATGTCCGTTTGTCCGGGGGTGAAGCAGTAGGTGCCGATTCCGGAGAACTGACCCAACAGATTCTGAATCAGATCATTCACTGTTCAGTTCCTCTCAGGGGTCGCTTCACACAGGTGAGGAAGGTGGAGGGTGGACGAACGGCGACCCCGCCGTATGGCGCTCGTCACTCGCGTATCTAACCACACACACCGTTGCCGCCTTGTTACTTGCGCCGCAATTGCCACCGGCTGCCTCATTCTCCGGCCGTTCGACGACGACGACTCCACCGGGACGCACCCTGAATCAGGCCTTGTGGGGCTCCGAGAGACGGGATGCCAAGAGTGCTGTGGCCAGGGCAGCGGTGGTGAACACGAACATGAGGATGCTCATGGGCAGTGCCGTGTGTTCCCCGCCCAGGCCGGCCAGAGGGCTGACAGCACCTCCCACCATGAACTGCATGAGACCTTGGACGGCCGACCCCGATCCAGCACGCCCGGGAACCTGAGCCTGGGCCAGGGCAATGCCGTTGCCGATCATGAAACCCACGCATGTCTGTGCGGTGACCGTGTGCACCACAATGGTCCAGTCGGGAGCGTTGACCAGGACACCAACCAGACCCAGAGCATTGATGAGCCCTTGGGCGGCCAGGGCGGCGATCATGATCTGGGCAGGGGTGAAACGGTTGAGGAGCCGCACGTTGACCAGCCCGGCCACCACCGAGCCGAATGCTGCAGCGGCAAAGGCCAGGCTGTAGCCCATGGAGGAGAGCCCCACCACGTTTTGCATCACGAACGAGGATGCTGACACGTAAGAGAACAGCGAACCGAAGCTCAAGGACATGGCCACCGCCCAGGCCATGAACGGGCGGTTGCGCACCACGGCACCGGCCAGTCCCAGCGTGCCCAGGATGCCGCCGTCACGACGCCGCTGTGGTGGCAAGGTTTCTGGGATCACGAACACCACGCAGGCCACCATGAGGGCACCGAATCCGGCCAGGACCCAGAACACCACCTGCCAGGGCGCCCATGTGGCGATCAATCCGCCCAGAACGGGAGCAACAATCGGTGCCACGGACACGATGGTGCCCAGCAGGGAGTAGAGCTTGGCGGCCTCAATGCCGCTTGCGATGTCTGAAACTATGGCGCGGGCAATCACCACCCCGGCTGCACCGGCAAAACCCTGTATGGCGCGCAACACCAGCAGCACCGTGACATCTGTGGAGAACACGATTCCCAGGCTGGAGAGCAGGAACACGGAGGTGCCTGCCACCAACAGACGGTGGCGCCCCCAGACATCGGAGATGGGCCCCAACAGAAACTGGCCCACAGCCATGCCCACCATGTAGGTGCTCAAGGAGAGTTGGATGGTGGAGGCCGGTGCCCCGTAGAACTGCGCCAAGGCAGGCATGGAGGCCAGGTACATGTCCGTTGCCATGGGGCTGACTGCACTGAGCACACCCAGCGCCAGCACATAAAACACCCGGTCCGGCCCCGGAGCCAGACCCAGCCGGGAGGAAACGCGCATGAAAAGTCCCAATCACAACGGGTGAGGTGCAGTGCCCGATGCCCAAGACGTGGGGGGGACCTCCCCAGGCTAAGCCCTGACTAGACTCTGGCGGTGATGAGTGAGACCAACACCCCAGCATCCGATGCCTCCCAGCCCTCAGAGGTCCCCGAGAAGTTCCACCGCAAACCGCTGTCTTTCGTGCGCCGTGGCGACCGCCTGACCCCGCGCCGCGAAAAGGCGTGGGAGCAGTGGGCGCCATCGCGCATCCTGCAGGTTCCCCGGCAGGTCACGGACACCTCCGTTGCGGAGCACGCGAGCTTTGACCAGGAATCGGTGTACGGGCGCATGGCGCCG